>CAWVSO010000068.1:0-5646 GCA_963932585.1 uncultured euryarchaeote | reverse complement strand
TTCCAGTGTTTCAATCGACGCTATATTGTATTTCGCCATATCTGAAATATTCGTCTCAACCCACTTAAAATAAACACATTTTTCAATATTTATAATTTTGCCCTTATGTTCATCCACCAGGGGCAATGATATTTTATTTCATCGAGGCCCATTTAATATCTAATCATGCCACTGTAGTTATTAAGATGGTTGCAGAAATCATGACCAAAATTCCTATGACCAACCTCCATGAAATATGTTCTATATCTTGAAGCCATATGTATGAAAAAATAACAACGAATAGGGGGCTAGTTTGAAGAAAAGGAACTACAAAAACCACGGGGGCAATCTCTATAGCTGTATATAAAAATATCATCATAGATGTACTAGCCAACCCCGCTAATATGTACCATCTAGCCGTAATTTTATTTTCAAAAATTTTCCCAATATTTGGCATATCTCCTTTTACCATAAAATATATTAAAAAACCAATCCCTGCAACTACCATTTTTATACTCAATCCTACATGGCCAGGTGTACCTTCTAATACACCAATTCTTGCAAATACGGGTTCAAACCCAAAAAATATTGCAGCAGCTATCGGATATATTACATCCATTCTCCTATTTGTGATCCCTTTAATTGTTTTGTCCTGTATCAAATCTAATGATATTATCCAAACCCCAACTACTATGGCACTTATTCCTGCTATGTGGATTCTGCTGGGCGATTCTCCTATCAATACTATCGCAATAATTGTAGCAATTATCGGTGTAGTTGCTTTAATTGCATCTGATCGACTAGCACCTACTCTTTGTATGCCTTCAAAATAAGCCACACGTCCTATCAAAGTCCCTGACAATCCTGCACCAGCAAAAGCAATAGCTGATTTTAGAGTTATTCCATAATCTGGGTAATAAACCACAGCCACAACTGGGATTACTATAATCAGATTCATAATCAGGCTCACAATAACTGCATAAAACGCCTTACCCCCTTCTCTAGTGGCAACCCTAACAAAAATTGCCGTTGCAGCAATAGATACTGCTCCCAGCAATGCAAAAAATATCCCCAAAAAATTATCCATTAACACATTAACCAGCATGCAAGCATGTCAATCATTCGAAGACATCCGATTAAATACAATGAGTCATGTTCATAATGATCGCTATTGATATTAACACTCAAAACAAAACCAATTCATGGTAACTGAAATATCCATGCAAATAGTAGGCGCAATATGCATCATTATAGGAATAAGAATGAATCTTGATCCAGTCGGGTTCAACGAAAGCATATTCAAAAAGATAGATAAAAAATCTGTTAATCAACTCGCTGCCCTTCGGCTTCCCATTG
Organism: uncultured euryarchaeote; assembly: GCA_963932585.1. GTDB lineage: Archaea > Halobacteriota > Halobacteria > Halobacteriales > Hikarchaeaceae > Hikarchaeum. Next base: position 4,311 of record CAWVSO010000068.1, on the reverse strand, counting down.
GAGGAAGCATCATGGCCGTTGGTATCATCCATCTCTATTGTAGTTTCATGGTAACCAGCGTCGACGCTATGAAATCCATTCTTCTAGCCACTGCAATTGGATTAATCGTTTTGATGGCCACTGTCATTTCCGGAAAAATTCGCGGTTTCAGTGAGGAAATCCCGCCACTACCAATTGTCATATTAAGCATTCTAATAGCCATTTGTCTCTATGCATCATTGTTCTAAAACGACATAATATACCAAACTAAATATTCTTATATTTGAAATTAAACTTTAGAATTCGTTCCGTGATCTAAATATTGAATTAATTCTACCACGTGTCCATCTGGATCTTCAATAAATGCAGCCTTGACTCCCGTTTCATCATTTTGAAATATGTCGACTACAATTTTACATTTAGTTTTTTCAACCATACCCTGAACTATTTCTTCAACATCATCGACAGACATGGCCAAATGATCCATTCCCGATTCGTTTCTTGATTGAGGGGTGGCCAAATTAGATGTATCTTCTGGTCTATATTTGAATTGTATTTCTGCACCGCCATCTCCTGAAATATAAAAATTCATAACACCGTCTCCTCCTGTAAAGCCCCATGTGTGGTGGAGTCCCAAGCCTTCTATGTAAAATTTTTTTGTGACTTCTATATCTGATACCCAAACGCATGTGTGGACAATTTTATTTACTCCAGTCATTCAGGTAAACGTCAACCCGGGTCATAAATATGTGTACCGTTTTACTCATTTTTTAATCTTTAAACACATTTTTTATCTCACATAGAACATATAGGACTGCAATAAGATTCATGATCTTCTGCTTGGTTTTCATCTGAAAATTTATCTCCGCAAATTCTGCATAAATACACGATTTCACCCGTTTTTTTGATTATCTCTATGGGCATGTTCTCTATTAATTACTCTTATTATCTATTGTGAATTTGTCGCAACCTAAATCTTCCTAAAATCAATAATTATGCGCGATTGAACTAAAATCGAAGCTATCATACCTCTCGCATATCTATTAATACCATGTCTAACCGTTTTATTCTTGGAATGACCGGGGCAACCGGACAAATATATGGTATCCGCACATTGGAACTCCTATCTACAACCGACATAGAGGTCCATTTAGTTTTGTCTGATGCTTCCAAAATCAACATACAACAAGAAGCCAACTACACACTAAACGAGGTAACTTCTCTAGCAAATGAGGTCCACGATAATCGGAACATAGGGGCAACTATTGCTAGTGGTTCTTTTGAAACTAATGGGATGCTTGTAACACCTTGTTCTATGAAAACTCTCTCAAACATAGCAAACGGCAATTCTTCAAATTTAATCACTAGATCTGCAGATGTTATTTTAAAAGAGCGCAGACGACTAGTGCTCATGCCTCGTGAAAAACCGCTCAACCGAATACATTTAACCAATATGCTTTCAGCAACTGACGCAGGCGCCATAATTTATCCTCCATTTCCTTCTTTCTATCAAAAACCCAAAGATATAGACGAAATGATAACTAGGACTATGGCACGGGCACTATCTTATTTTGACATCTCCATTTCATTCGATGAATGGGCCGGATTGTAGTTCAACTTGCCACAACAGGATTAGTTACTAGCAGAGAATTTAAACAACGACGATGTATTACCACTTATATGGCCTTTGATCTCTTATCCTCCGACCGTCTTTTTATTATGTCTGACGAACTTGGGTTATCTCTCAATAAAACTGAGATCGATATTCTTCATCCTCAAATCAATCAACTATTGGATTCACTTGATATTCTCAATTCAGAAAAAAAAACAGCCCCAAATCCTTTTTCTACATCTACTCCTTCAAATGACCCTCACAATGCATTCATAACTAAATTCAATGAAACTCCAAATCCAATAAAAGGTGAATTAAGCGGGATTAAAGTAGCAGTTAAAGATAATATCTCTATCAAGGGACATCTTTTGACAGCTGGATCTGCAATTTTATCCAATTGCATATCTCCAACTACTGCACCTTTGGTAAATCGACTCGTATCTTCAGGTGCAATTATCTCTGGCAAAACCAACATGGATGAATTCGCATTTGGACCCACCGGAGAGACTAGTTATTTCGGCCCAACATTAAATCCTGTAAACACAGAATACACTCCTGGGGGGTCTTCTAGTGGGTCCGGGGCAGCGGTTGCTTCAAATATGTCCGAAGTTGCTATTGGGACTGATACTGGCGGGAGTGTTAGGATACCTGCAAGTTATTGTGGCATAATTGGATTAAAACCTACGCAGGGTACTATTTCAACTCAAGGTGTAGTGGAACTTTCTCACAGTCTTGACACTGTAGGAATACTTAGTTCTAATATAGACTATATAAAAACAACTTTGAATGTTATATCCGACCACAAACAAATATCTCCTAATACTCCTATTATAAACCTAAAAGATCTAAATATAGGGCTTCCAGATTCTCTTTATAGCTTTCCAGTAGACCCTATCTTGTCCAAGCATGTCACTGGGACATTAAACCAAATAGAAGATTTGGGATCTAATATCTCCAATTTAAAATTCCCCTCAATGGATTTATTTTCTCCAGTTTGGCGTACAATAACCATGGGTGAAATCTATGAGTATTTCCTCAAAAATATTCTGTCACATTCTTCAAACTCAAAAACTTCAATGTTTTCTTCAATATCTCTTGAAAAATTAAATCAGTTATCTACTTCTTTAAAACAATACTTGATCATAGGCAGTCACATAATGTCATTCGACAACGGGTCACTATATGACAAAGCAATTCAAGACCGAGATTCAATAAGGAATTCAATCAGTGATCTTTTCAACGAATTTGACTTCTTAGTGACCCCTACAACTCCCACAACTGCATTCAAGTTTGGAAAATTTTCACGTCATTCATCGCCACCTATAAACTACAACACTAGTCCATTCAATCTTTCTGGACATCCTGCTATTAGTATACCTGGCGGGTTTATTGAAGGTCTTCCCGTTGGGATTCAGATAATTGCCCCTCATGGATCTGATCACCAATTGATAGAATTATCAAAAACGTTCTCTGATATTATCTCTTAAATTATTTTAGAATACCTCAAAAGCTAGGCATCACATCATTCGAAAATATTTTTAAATTCCGAAGCATCTCTTCAACATCATTCGCAGCAAACATGATTGCAGGAAAGTGATTCACATCAACTTCATGATACATATCAAGTCTTTCGATAATTTCTTCTGGACTTCCAACTAGGGTTACGTCCATCAATCCTTCAAATTCCTGGTCTTTCAATGTAGATTGTACTAGGGATTTCATATGTTCAAATACCTGCGAAGCCTCAAAATTCTTCTTGGCAACATCTGAATCTTCATCAATACAACAAACAAGTTGTGGTGCAATATCTATCTCTTTAATATCTCTATTTTCTACTGCACAGAATTTTTCCATCTGCATTTTTTTCTGCTGTATTTCGTTAGGTGTCAATGCAAAAGGTAACCACCCATTCCCCCATTTCACCGCCCGCAACATAGCTTTCGGGTGATTCCCGCCAACATATATTGGAAGGGGGTCTTGAACGGGTCTAGGATGGAGGTCCATCTGATTGAATTTAACATGTTCGCCTTGATATTGTGCAGGGCCCTTTAGAAGCTGCTGCAAAGCCTCCATAGATTCATCCATAATGGCTCCCCTACTCGCCTTTTCGTTCGGTTTAATGGACTCAAATTCTTCTCTGTAAGCACCAATTCCAACTCCAAATATTAGCCTACCTTTCGACAATACATCCAATGTTGCAGCTTGTTTAGCAACCCATACAGTGTCTCTAAATGGCAATACTGTAACTGCTGTATTTAGCTTAATTTCTTCAGTTTTTCCTGCAATATATGCAAATGTGCCGAATGGTTCGTAATATCTAGGACTCAGTTTCCAAGATTTCTTAACGTATTCTTGAGTCACTATATGGTCATTTCCTCCAACAGAATCAAATTCCAAACGTTCTGCTTCACAAGCAATTTCTACCAATTCATCTGTTCCGGCAAATGGAATCGGATACATCATACCTTCCATCCCCGTTGGAAAGCCTACTCCAAATTTAGTTTGGCTCATAAAGCAACTTGTTCCGCAACGAGTATCAATCTTTATGAGCCATTTCCGCAAAAAAAATCTAATCTTAGATTTCCATGCATCAAACTATTCAAGGGGAATTATTTATATTCTATCTTGTGTTATGCATTCACCCAAGCTTATTATTTCTATACTCATATTTTGTTAAATTTCTATAAATCGACACTTAGTTAACTCCATATCTTCAATAA
>CAWVSO010000067.1:0-5655 GCA_963932585.1 uncultured euryarchaeote | reverse complement strand
AACAGAAATGGATATTCTTTCTAGAGTCTCATCCAATTTTTCTTCCGATATTTGTCCCTTTTCAGCCAATTTTCCAAGACTCCATACTATGTTTTGATAACCCTTTTCAACTAGCTCTTTTGTTATATCTCTCATCGCAACTTCGAAACCAGCCAAAGCTATTACTTCAGCTATCCCATGTCCCATATTCCCTGCTCCAAGAACAGCAACTTTAGAGATATCTCCAACTTCCATAAATTAAATAAATCCTTTCCCCAGCAATTCTCTTGCTATTATGTTTTTTTGAATCTCTGAAGTTCCTTCATATATCTGAGTAATTTTGGCATCTCGATACAATCTACTAACGTCAAAATCGTCAACAAAACCAGCACCTCCATGAATCTGGACAGCTTCATTTGTCACTTGAACTGCTATTCTAGATGCGTATTCTTTAGCCATAGACGCAAGAGCAGTCATATTATTTTTCTCATAAGTTGCAGTCCAAGCAGATTTAAAAGTTAAATTTCTTGCAGCTTCTGTCAGAGTAAACATATCTGCTAGTTTATGCTGAATCACTTGAAAATCAGATATGGATCGACCAAACTGTCGACGTTCTTTGGCATATTTCAATGCCCTTTCACTTGCGCCTCTAGCAATTCCCACTCCCTGGGCTGCTACCATGGTTCTAGATTCATCAAAAAACTGCATCAACTGAAGGAAACCCACACCACGGGTTCCAATCAGATTTTCTTCAGGAACTCTCACATCATTAAAAATCAATTCCGCTGTATCCGAAGCACGAATTCCAAGCTTCCCAGTTATTTTCTCAGCATCGAACCCTTCTGTTCCTTTCTCAATCACGATTTGAGAAAAACCCGCATAGCGATTATCTGCATCTGGATCTGTCTTACACATAACAACAAAAAAATCCCCCACTGTGCCATTAGTAATCCACATTTTTCTCCCATTTATGACCCATTCATCACCTTCTTTTTCAGCCCGAGTCTCTATTGATGTGACATCCGAACCCGCATTGGGTTCAGAAATTGCTGCACCCATAACAGATTCTCCAGAAGTTATGCGTGGCAGATATTTTTCTTTGTGTTCTTCTGTCCCAAAAGCAAGAATTGCATCTGCACCGAAACCTGCAGTATAAATGCATACCCCAATCCCTGGATCAACTGCCGATAGTTCTTCTACTAAAATTGCAAAATCAATTGGTGAATGCCCAGAACCACCATACTCAACGGGGATATGGGATCCGGTCAAACCCATTTCTGCAGCTTTCTTCATAACTTCATACGGATATGTTTCATTCCGATCATGTTCACGAGCAACAGGTGCGATTTCTGCTTCAGCGAAGCGCTTTACTTCGTCACGTATAAGCATTTGTTCAGTGGATAGGGAAAAATCCATAGTTGAAGTATATATCTAGTGATTAAATATGTTGTCCATATTACATATAATGAATATTTAAGCAGTAAAATATTATTCAACTGAAGAGTTCTCCATAGATTTTTTTGTTCTATACTTCTAGATTTATGGCATTTGATTAATATACTTCTAAAACTTAATCTCTTGAATGACAGATGCGATTAGTTTCTTAAGTCAAGATCCTGTCCTGAGACAGATTATTGAAAACAACGAACCAATCGAATTGACTCCACACCCCGATCCTTTTGAACGGCTCATCATATCTGTAATCAACCAACAACTTTCCATCGCATCAGCAGCTGCAATCAGAAAAAGACTCTTTGATGGTTTCAAAATCACTCCATCTGGTATATTATCTGCCAACAAAAAAGATCTCAAATCCACTGGACTTTCAGCTCAAAAAGTAGGTTACATCACTAATATTGCATTGGCCTTTCAGAACGGTCTGTCTATCACTGATCTGAATTCGATGTCAGACATTCAGATTATTCAAACTCTCACCAAAATAAAGGGTATTGGTGTCTGGACTGCAAAAATGTTTTTGATTTTTGTACTTGCACGTGAAGATGTCTTCCCCATAGAAGATCTAGGGGTTCGTAGATCTATGCAGATGCTTTATCCTTCTTTGGACACCACCGATAAGATGGTATTAAAAGCGGATGATTGGAGTCCTTATAGGAGCTATGCTGCCAGGTATCTATGGGTTGCAATTGATTAATGCCACTCAACTAAATAATTATTTAATTCTAATTTGGTAATGTTGTAATATATCTCGTCCCAGTATCATTTGATATTCCATATGACTTCTATCTTCTACGCTTGCTGTAACTGTATGTTGTCTCCCTTTAACTCCTATGACTATGTCAACCAAAGGCCTCGATTTACCTTCTTTATCGTTACTTGTTCTGACTTTGGTTGTATCTAAAATTGGACCTGCGCCTATTTTTGCAGCCAATTTCATGTCGATACTAGTCCTCGATGCACCCGTATCTGCTTTTGCTTCAACGCTCTGATAACCTCTAGTTCCTCGAACAACAACTTCTGTAATGAAATCCATGATGTTTACGTTTTCATCGTCACCTATTCGCTGTCTATTTTGAATTGCTTGTGGCCTTTCAGAATCATCAAAACTCAAAGCTAACTTTTCCACAAGACTTCTTTCAACAACTCCCCCCATTCTCGATATGGCCAACTCAGCGATATATGGTGCTGCACAAATTCCAGTTGCCTTAAACAATCCCCTAAAACCTGCCGTAGGGTTAACTTCTAAAACCTTCCAGCCATCTTCTGATTCAACTAGATCTACACCTGCATAATCTAACCCAAGAAGCTCTGCAGATTTCAATGAAATATTCCTGACATCCTCTGTCAATATGTCCTCTGCATTTTCTATATCTCCTCCAAGGGCAACATTCGTTCTCCAGTCTCCTTTTCTAGCATAACGTTTCATGGCACCAATAATTTCACCACCTACAACATATACTCTTAAGTCACTATTCCTTCCACTTCCATGTTTTATAAATTCTTGAAGGAATGCCTCTCTTTGTCCAACACGTGGACTAATTTTATTATCTTTTTCCACCCTCCAAGTTCCGCCCCCATTTGTGCCAATCGCTGTCTTATAAACTGCAGTATCTCCAAATCTTTCCTTACCTATATTCAGGCGATCATAGTCCAATGCTAGAAGTGCATCGGGAACTGGGACTCCACCTTCCACCAACAACATAGCAGAAGCGAATTTATGGATGGCTGTTATACATGCTTCTGGAGGGTTTAGCATGGGCGCCGAATTCAAAAATATTTTTGCTAGCCCAAATCCACCTACAGGCTGTTCCATTTTAGTCAAAAGCATTCTATTCACAACTATATCTACATCTGGTTTAATGACGGCATTTCCATTTTCAATTACGACTTCTACATTCTCTCGTTTAATCCATGTGGCTTCATGTCCAAGTGCTTCTATGGCATTTAAAATCGACCTAGTTTCTCTAGATATATGTAAACTCAAAACTCCAACATTTATTTTATTTTTATTGGTAGTCATTATTCTTATTATTTTTGTATTTCAAAACAAGCATATCTCATTCGTTTATGCCCGTAGTTCTTATCCAGAAATAACCTTCAGTATTATTGACGCTTTTCGTTTTGAAATTACCACAAGTTTTTCATCGTCACTTGCATTTTAATACATATATGAAACAGGCAGAACCCTTCATCATACCTCCTGGGGGCGAGGTTCTACCTGGGGATATTGCAAATATTAGGTTCACTGTAAGTGAGAACTATTTTGGAGATCCTGTGCGAATACCTGTAACAATAATAAATGGGTCTAAACCCGGGCCAAAAGTATTTTTATCCGCGGCATCTCACGGAGACGAACTCAACGGCATTGAAATTATTAGAAAAATAGCGCATGAATGGGACCATGATTCTATATGCGGGACTATTGTGTGCTTGCCAGTCCTAAATGTGCCTGCATTCATAGCCCAGCAAAGGTATCTGCCAATCGACAACCAAGATTTAAATCGATCTTTTCCAGGCAACAAGAACGGAAAAAGTGTCAATCGAATGGCAAATTCCATCTTCGAGAATTTTATATCTCAATGCGATTTTGGCATAGATTTTCATACCTCAACTAGAGGCAGAAGCAACATGCTTCATGTTCTTGCAGATATTTCGAACGAGAATGTATCTGATCTAGCACATTCGTTTGGTTCTAATGTAATTATAAACAGTACTGGGCCCTCTGGATCTTTGCGCCGAGCTGCTTCTGACGCCGACATACCTACTATCGCAGTTGAACTTGGAGAAGCACATAGATTTCAAAAAGATCTGATTGACAAAGCACTATCTGGGGTCGAAAGCGTACTTTCAGCCTATTCCGTACGTCCTATCGATTCAGTTTCCTGGCCAGGTTGGAGGGCTGTCATAAATAGGAAAGACGAAAAATGGATTCGATCAAATGCGGGTGGAATTGTTAGCATGCATTGTTCGCCTGGTGAATTGATAGACGAAGGAGATCTATTATGTACCATAACTAATCCTTTTAAATCTGATAAAGTAGAAGTTAGAGCTCCTTCAAATGGACTCATTGTGGGATTGTTGTATAACCCAGTAGTCACTCCGGGGGATCCAATCTGCCACTTGGTCAATCTAGATGAAGAAACTATGGTCGAATATCAAGTAACAAAAGATACCGCAATGCAGTAAAACATATTGTTAATCTGGTCTTATTTTAATAAATTCAAATACATTCCTGCCATCCACAATTCGAAACACAAAGTCATAGTTTTATAATACTTTGCGAACATTATCATGCACGAAACATGGCATTGCCCTTTGATCAGTTAGCGGGACTAGAATTTATTTTTATAGTGACAATTTTAGTATGTGGAATTTCATTCTATTTCATTATTCTTCCAAAGAGGCGCAAAATAAAACAAGAATATAGGCTGGCAAAAGCAAAATATATAGAAGAAGAACAAGCTGCACGCATAGAACTACGCAAAGAAAAAATAGCCAATAAAGCCAGAATACGAAAATCTCGTAGGGCTAAAATAAAACAAAAACTATTGCCCTCTTTGAAAAAGAATTCAAAACACTTTAAAGCCACATTTGATACTCCTTCTGAAAAAACCAAACCAGCTCCTGAAAATTTAAAAAACACTCTATATTTTGAACGGGCAATGCAACATTGTGAATGGTGCAATGAATGGGTAGATACCCCCGAAATACATCATATAATTCCAAGATCAGAGGGCGGCCCAAATCTTGCAAAAAATCTCATAGTCTTATGCCCAAATTGTCATAAAAAAGCAGATCTTGGTATCATCAGCAGATCAAAACTAGAATACAAACTAGATCAACAAATGCAGAACTGGGGTTGAGGCGCCGAACCTATAGATTAGAAGCTTCAGGAGGGAATCGAACCCCCGGCATCTGGTTTACAAAACCAGCACTCTGGCCTACTGAGTTACTGAAGCAAATATTTTGGTATCTCCATAATTTCTTAATTTTATAGAGTCTTATGTCTTTATTATTTTCTTATATTCAATTCTATGAGGTGTATACCCATGACGTTTGTAAAAACGCGACGCTTTGAGATTTGTTTTCAAAACTTCCATTGTTATTTCCTCTGCGCCTTTGGATTTTAGTATAGCTTCGGCAGAATAGAGCAATTTAGACCCAATGCCCAAATTTCTTTTTGGTTCTTTTACAAAAAGATTATATATCCCTCCTATG
>CAWVSO010000066.1:0-5709 GCA_963932585.1 uncultured euryarchaeote | reverse complement strand
CAAAGAATCTGGAAGTATATCTGATGCAATGGAAGGATCTGACGTTTTTGTAGGATTGTCTGTAGGCGGGTTAGTAACTGAAGAAATGGTTCAATCAATGGCAAAAGATCCTATCATATTTGCAATGGCAAACCCCGACCCTGAAATAGGCTATCACGAAGCCAAAGCAGCACGAGATGATACTGTGATAATGGCAACTGGGCGTTCAGATTTCCCAAACCAAGTTAATAATGTTCTTGGATTCCCTTTCATTTTCAGAGGTGCATTAGATGTCCGTGCAAGTGATATAAACGAAGAAATGAAAATAGCAGCATCCCAAGCTTTGGCAGACTTAGCTAGAAAAGATGTAATTGAAGATGTGATCTCTGCCTATGGAGGTCAAGAAATATCTTTTGGACCCGATTATATAATCCCAAAACCCGTTGACCCCCGTGTTTTATTCGAAGTAGCCCCTAAAGTAGCAGAAGCAGCAATAAAATCTGGTGTAGCCCGCAATACAATCGATCTCGATGATTATCGCTTCACTCTAGAAGAACGATTAAAGAAATCTCAATTAGCAAACGATTCTGCTCTGGATATCATTTCAAAATAATTTTTCAACGGTTTTTCAGAACCATTTACTCTCTGAAATCAATTCTCCATTCAATATACTAGCTCCTGCAGCGCCACGAATTGTATTGTGTACAAGACAGTTATATTGTATTCCTGCTAATGTCTCTTTTATGCCCCCAACCAAAATAGACATTCCATTTCCAACATTTCTATCTAATCTTGGTTGGGGTCTTGATGGGTCTTCATGAACTTCTATAAATGGGTTTGGGGATGATGGAAGGTCCAACCCATTTAAACCACAAAATGATTCCTTTGCCTTTTGTTTGGTTATCTTTTCTTTTGATTCCACCCACACATTTTCTAAATGCCCATCGATTACCCCAACCCGATTGCAAGAAGCAAGCACATTCATTTCATGCATTGAAATTTTACCATCTCCAAAATGACCCAATATTTTTTGCGGTTCAGTTTCTAATTTCTCTTCTTCACCCTCAATATATGGGATAACATTTTCCATAATTTGCATCGAGGAAACTCCTTTATACCCGGCTCCTGAAAGCGCCTGCAATGTTGCAACATGTACTTTCTCTATTCCAAATTTGTCCAACGCTTTTAATGTAGGTGCCAATGCCATTACAGAACAATTTGGATTCTTTATCAACGCACCATCCCATTTACGATTATCACGTTGAATTTCAATTAACTCTAAATGATCCGAATTTATTTCTGGAATAATTAATGGAACATCCTCATCCATTCTGCCATTAGATGAGTTCGAAGCAACAATGTATCCCTCTTTGCAAAATTCTGATTCAACTTTGGCTGCAATACCGCTTGGAAGTGCGGAAAATAATATTTCAACATCACTTGGGATGCTTTTTACTTCAGTTGCTTTAATTTCCATTTTCGATATATCTATTGGCATTGGGGTACTCAGCCCCCATTTAACTATATCTTGGTATGTATTTGCAACACTATTGCTACTAGCAGTTATGACTTCGATGTCAAATAATGGGTGATTTTCAATAAGCTGTATATAGCGTTGTCCAACCACCCCCGTAGCCCCGATTATGCCCACTGAAATTGTCATATGAACAGGGTAGTGATATCAACAGACAAAACATTTCTGATAGTTCGACACATTATAGATTATTATATCTTAGCCAATCTACTTGATATACGGTCTATTTTTTCTTGTTACATATCCTGCTATTCTATTTCTCACACGTTTGGATTTAACATCTGTAAGGGCGGTAACTGTGTCTTTGTTTTCTTCAAAATTAGCTGAGAATTTTTCTGGATATCTTTTTATCAATTCACGTGAAATACGTTTGACATAAGCTGGTTTAATCGGCATACACTCGGCTTGTCAACTCTTTGGCTTAAACCCATCTAATCAAGTTTGCATCTATTCTTGTCCATTTTAAGTAACAAATAAACTATATATAATGCCACTGCATAGCCCTAAGAACCAAAAATATTCTATTATTATTTATGCATCGGGCTATTCAACTAACTACCTCACTCCGTATTCTAAATTCTCAAGCAAACGCCCCATGAACAAACCTAAACGCGGAGAGACTGCCTCATTTCCCCACCCCTGAATAATTTCAGGTTGGGATTTCAAAGTTTTTAGAAATTTCCCACTAAATGTCATTGCTTCAATTGTATCTCTAACATCAATTGTTAATCCCTCATCTGAAGTGTCTATGTCCATTCTAGCTCTGTCAAACTCATCATATCTTATAGTCCATGATGGGCTGCCTATGATATCTATCATTGTGCTCAATGGCCCCACTTTCACGCGTCCAACATCTACTTCTATGTATACTATATCTCTATCTACTATTGCTCTATATCGTTCCATTATCCTTCTCTATTCTCCCAATTGGTATTCATGAAAACCGATAGCGATACTTAAACTTTCTCTTTAATAACTAAAAGATAATTTAACTAAATTCTATATGAACCTACTAATGTAATTTCCTGATAATTTTTTCCTCAGTCATTTTTCAATCTAATAAACTCTCTAATCAACAAAGATGCTTCTCTGTCCTGAATATCTCCACATTTCTCAGCTATTTCCAATAACTCTTCTATTTTTTGCGCGTCTTTTTCTTTTTCTATTGACAAACCCATTCTAGACGCGATAATTGTAGCCTCTACAATGGAATTATATCCTCTATTTATCCTGGGTATCTCTTTATCTAATATAGAATATTCTTCAACCTTTATCTCCCAATCTTCCCATTCTGTTCCTTCGCTATGTCCTGTTTCAATTGAAATGGGTTTGATTTTGATCCATGCACATGCTCCTTTAATTATGGGGTCTTTATGTTCTATAATCCCAAGAGCCGCTTCAGCAAACAACATCGAGTCTCTAATAAATTGAATATACCCTTCATTTCGCTTATTGAAATTCTTTCTAGTTCTAGTATTCCCCCATGTCCTAGCTGTAACTATATCTCCCCCATGTAATCCCAGAACTGCAACATTCCATAAACCCGATTCTTCTTGAGTGGTAACTATGGTTTCTACAATCCCTTCCATTTTTAATGGCCATTTTACTAACATTTTAATTTTATTCTAAATACACCAACTAGGACTACAAATCACCATCTATATTCTCCAGCGCTTCACAACACGCTTCATATACTCTAATAGAATCTGCTTTGCAATTCATTTTTATATTTGTTTTCACCACTGGGCGGTCTATTTTAGTTTCATCCTCGCTATCTATGACAAAGACATCTACAAACGGATATGCATCTACAAAACCTGATGTATTTGGTACCATTCCCACAGATTCCATTAATTTTTTAATTGGGCCAGAAAATGTTTTATCTCCAATAAAAGGTGACACAGCAACCACTTTTGTTTTCCATAGTAATTTTTCAATTCCCTTTATGGATCTAATTGGGCCAACACTTGTGACTGGATTAGAAGGCCCAATGATCACTTTATTTTTCAAAGCATTAACTACCTTTTCAGTGGGTTTTGCTATCTTAGATCCTTCATATTCTACACCTTTGACTTTTAGTTTTCCTTTGTAACCTGCCCAAAAACTCTGAAAATGCATCTTCCCCCTTTCTGTTAGAATCATACTAGAAACGGGATCATTACTCATTGGGAGTAATTCTATTTCTGCACCCAACATATTGCACAATTTCTCAGTAATCTCGGTAAGATCGTCGCCACTATCTATTCTCGAAGATCTAAAATTGTGCACTGCACGATCTATATCTCCAATTTTCATAAACTCAGAATTTCTTGAAAACCTTCTCCCTCTAGATATCTTTCTACCTCTTATCTGGTCTTCTTCTGGTAAAAACTGTGGTTCTCCATTCCATCCTGATTTTTCTGCAAATTCAACCAATAATTTATGAGTCTGAAAAGTATCATTTTCCACTCCCCACCACTTTTTTCTATCTAGTAAACCTGAAAAAAGATACATAACAGTATCCAAATCAGGACAAACAATCATATTCCCAATTTCAATGTCATCTCCTGTATTTCCTACAACAACTACATCTTCATTTCCAATAATTCCGGATAATAATTTTGGCGTTCCAGTCCCTCCTGAGAGAAAAGTAACCATGATGTACTTTCTACCTATGATGGTTTAATCATCTCTTTTTTATCGTAAATTTTATTTCCATATGTTCTTATTTATATCTTTACCTATTCTATCCCATCTAAAATGAAGACAATAAAAGACAGTGTTCATGACCATATTAATATAGATGGGCTTGCAATGGATCTGTTAGACACGTCCGCCGTTCAACGACTACGCCATGTCAAACAACTTGGTACGGTTTCACTTGTCTATCCCTCTGCAAATCATACTAGATTTGAACATAGTATTGGAGTTTATCATTTAGCATGCAAAGTAACAGATAATCTTGAAGTGCCATCTCATATGGCCAATCATATTAGGGCAGCAGCTATGCTTCACGACATCGGTCATTCTCCTTATAGCCATAATATAGAAACCCTTCTTAATCATAGAACTGGATTCACGCATGAAGATATCGGTGATTTGCTAACCAATCCCCCGCTTTCAAATGTTCTAGATAAGCATGAATTGGATGCAAAAATAATAGCAGATTTAATAGTTGGAAACGGTAGGTATGGTCAAATTATATCAAGTTCCATAGATGTAGATAGGATGGACTATCTCTCTCGGGATGCTCACCACACTGGAGTTCCATATGGCTCAATTGATCATGGAAGATTGGTCCGAGAACTAAGGTTCATAGACGACCAACTAGTCTTATCTGAAGGAAATATCCAAACTGCGGAGAGTCTTTTATTAGCTAGGACCCTCATGGGCCCCACAGTGTACAACCACCATGTAGCTAGAATCTCAAAATCTATTCTGCGTAGGGCAACAGAATTACTACTCGATTCAAATACTATAACCGTATCCGATTTGAGAAACATGGATGATCATGATTTACATTCTGCCCTGCGAAATCACAGCGAGGCATCTCACCTTGAAAAAAGAATTGCCAATAGAGATCTCTATAAAAGAGCAATTTGGGCAGAAATAAAAGATGTTCCCCCCGATATAATCAATGCAGATCCTGAAATGATTCATAAACTCGAAGATTCAATTTCCAATTCTCTAAACATAAATCCTCAATCCATAATAATAGACATACCTCAACTTCCTTCAAAAACTGAGGGAGAAATACGGGTAGAGACTGCAGGAGAAATCCGTATGTTGGCCGAACAATCTCCCCTTGTTAAGTCCTTATATGATGCTCAAGTAGAACAATGGCGACTTGGCGTTTATACGCCCAAAGAATTAGTCGAAAAAGTTGGGAGATCTGCAGAATCAGAACTAAATTTAAAAACAAACGGCCATCTAATTTCAATCAGATCCAAGAAAAATTTCAGTCTAGACCATTTCTCAAATTAGTATGCTCTCAACGACTCATTCAAGTCTCTACCTAGCAAAGTAATTTCATGTTTCTTGAAGGAACGATTCTTTTAGGTGCTGAGTTCGATCCAATTGAAGGCTCAGTAATAATTAAACAGGGTTTAATTTCAAAAATAGAAGAGCATTCCACTAACAGTACGGACATTATCCTCCCAACGTTTGTTAATTCTCATACTCATATTGGCGATTCAGATCGGAAGAGCGTCGTGTAG
>CAWVSO010000065.1:0-5718 GCA_963932585.1 uncultured euryarchaeote | reverse complement strand
TTTCTTCTTTTGAGATAAATATTACTGCAGCCAAATTTCAACTTCTACGAATTCTATTCCATCACAACTAAAACTTTAATATTATATATTGACAACTCATAGATTCCATAATGAATCAATTGAAAAATTCAATAGAAACGAATCATTTCCACGGAGATGAATATGAACAATAAGATAAATAAATCTCCCCTTATTGTCATCGTAGCAGCACTTTGTCTCATTATTGCCGGATGCTCAGGTGGTGCTGTAGATGCAGCGCAACCATTGCCCGCACAAGACACTACTTCTTCAGACATTACTTCTTCAGACACTACTGCCGTATCGAAAAATCCTGCGAGCAAAGTAGAAGCTATGGGCCAAGAAGATATGGCTAATACGGGGAATTCCATGTCGCCCGATGACATGAGCCAAGAAGATATGGCTAACCTGAAAAATGACATGGCAGAAAAAGGAAGCTCAAAAGAAGAAATGGCTAACATGGGAAAATCCATGGGCATGAGCCAAGAAGATATGATGAAAATGGGAGAACGCATGGGCATGAGCCAAGAAGATATGAATAACATGGGAAATTCTGCGGGGAGCAATCAAGCTGGATCATTTTCAGACCCAGCTCCAAAACTTAAGAATTTACTGATTCAGAATTTAGGTCCGTGGGACTCCTCGAGTTCAACCTTTGGAGATCTGAAATTTAATTCGAACTATGCAAAGACAGTTTTTGATGATTTTGGAATGCTGCACAATCCTGGTCAATCTGATCAATACGATAATCCCACATTCGAATTCAAAGCACCTGCAGATTCAACAGTAATAGCACCAGTAAGTGGAGTTGTAACCCAGTTAAAATGGCAACCAACTTCTAGTTACAAACAAGATGACTGGGAATTGGTCATAGCATCGTCAAAAAATGCTAAATGGGGTATAAATATTGATCATGTTATGAGTATAGATTGCGATCGTAGCGGAAAAGACCCAGTTTATTGTGACTCTCCACTCACAATAAACGGCGAGGTAGTTGTAGAAGGAACTAAAATTGAAGCAGGTCAAGTTATTGGTTATGTGGGCAATTGGCCCGACATATCTAACTCTGGGATCAACGGACGTACTGAACTAACTGTATTTGAATACGTTCGAGACAACTCAAACCCAGGTGGAAACTATGGTGTCATCAATCATTGTCCAACTATGTATCTAGATGAGTCTGTAGCATCTGTTTACAAAACTAAAATTCAGAATCTAATGAATAGCTATGAATCATGGTCTGGAAAAACTTCTGTTTATCCTCAGAACGAAATGGTATCTCCTGGTTGCAGATATACTGCAATCGAAGAAGATGAAAATCAAAAAACAATTCCTGTGGTCTAAATTCTTGCTATAATTGGACCCACCGGGATTTGAACCCGGGGCCTCTCGCATGCCATGCGAGCGTTCTTCCACTGAACTATGGGCCCACCTCTGCGAACATGCTATCTCATTATTGAAGTTAAATCCTTCGAACTAATTCTCCAACATACAACTAGTAACTTTTTTATCTATTAAGGGCCCCTTTAATACCTAAGGGACAGCTCAACCAACCATCCGACATGTTACACTTTGTGTTTCTAGGGAATTTGGTAGTGCTGGCAATAGCTCACTATATACTGGTTTAAGTGTTGTTCCGCAAATATAATCATGGCACGAATGCACACTCGCCGTCGAGGAAAATCTGGGTCAACTCACCCAGTTTACACCGAACCTCCTACATGGAGTACAATCGACCCAAATACAATCGAGGAAAAAATAATCGAGCTGTCCAATTCGGGACTAAGTCCTAGTGAAATTGGACTCACTCTACGAGATGAAGGTATCTCTGGAATTCCTATACCTCGTGTTAAAATAGCAACTGGAAAGAAGATAACAAAAATTTTATCAGATAATAATGCAGCACCAGATCTTCCAGAAGATTTAACAAATTTAATGGAAAAAGCCATCCGACTACACCAACATCTTCAAGGAAATAAAAAGGATTATCAAAACAAACGATCCTTGCATAATACCGAAGCCAAAATCCGTAGGTTAGTTAATTATTACCGTGGCAATAAATTAGATTCAGATTTCACATATAACTACGATGCAGCGAGGAAATTATTGGAGTAATTCTTTATAAAAATAAAATCATGAATGCAAAAATCTGTATATTTTCTGAACAAGCAAACATAGTTGCGCAATCAATTTCTCCTGACAATACTTCAGATATAACCACGACCGTAGAGGCAAATTCTGTTCTGAATATCATACATCGGGATTCCATTGGCAGTCTTCGTTCAACCGCAGATGATCTAATTACCAATCTCAATGTCGCAGTAGAAGTTGTTAACCAAACAAAAAACTACATAGAATTAAACACGGCATCTAACAAAAAACAAAACACTAACATATGAGCAAACGACCAGTATCCAAAAAAAGACAGAATAAACAATGGTACATTTTAACTGCACCAGAACAATTTGATAGGGCACAAATAGGTTCCACTCCTGCAGATTCTCCCGACAAACTAATTGGAAGAACAATAGAAACTACACTTGGTAGTATTTCAGGAAATTCAAATCAAAACCACATAAAGCTTAAATTTCAAATAACTGATGTAAATGCAGATCAGGCACAGACCGAACTAATCAAACATGAACTAGCCAATGATTATATGCGCAGTCTAGTTCGCCGTGGAGCATCTAAAATTAGTCTCATAACTACTGTATTAACCTCTGATTCCCATCAGGTGAGGGTTCACCCACTTGCATTCACAAACAAAAGCTTAGATCATAGTCAAGAACGAGCAGTCAGACAAAAAATGAAAGATATACTATCTTTGGCTGCTTCAACCAAAACCTATCGCGAATTTATGGGGGATATATTTGAAGGCAAAATATCTCTCGATATTTATAATGAAACCAAAAATATTTATCCACTTCGTCGAGTAGAGATTCAAAAAGCAGTCCTTGAAAATCATTCATAAACAATATTCAATTATTCTTCAACTTCAACTATTCCTATCATTCCTCCTATCTCATGGGGTATGCAAAAATAGTGATATTTCCCCGCAACAGTGAATCTATGTTCAAATATCTCTCCTGTGCCCATAGAACCATTCATATTTTTATTCCATATCTCTCTCGATTCATTCTCAGATGAAAATCCTCCTGACGCGAAATATGGGGCATTTTCTGGAATTCTATTTTCATATGCTGTAATCGTGTGGGCTCTAGAATTATTATTTATCCACTTAATCGTCTGACCAACTTTTATTTTTATATAATTTGGTAAAAATGCACTAGAACTCATTCCAATGTCATAATCTATCTTATCTGCTGTTTCTCGATACAAACAACCTGGATTAATTAGGCTTCCAAAACCTCCTAAAAACAGGACATTAAATTTTCTCCTGCTCGTATCCATGCACATTTTTATCTTTCTCAAAGATTATCCTTTCCATATGTGTATTAACGTAGTATTACTCAATTTATAATTAAACCGCAAGATGTATCCTTATAGTCCTTCCAATTCTGTGTTATGAAGTTCAGATTCACAGGACATTTCGCACCTGCAGATTTAGCTTCTCTGGCCAATGCAGTTATAGGAATTCTCGCAATTTCTATCTCCTTGAAAGATCCATTCATGGCCTCAAGATTGATTCTTCTTTCCGCTCTAATAGATGGGGTAGATGGAATCATAGCAAGGAAATTTGGCGGATCTGAAATTGGTCCTCATCTAGATTCTCTTGCGGATATAGTCTCCTTTGGAGTCGCACCCATCATGATAATCTATGGAATTCACGCTCAAACAACCTCTCCAATTATTGATGTCTCCTTCAATTCATTTTCGATAGTCTCTATATTGGTCGTTTCTTGTATCATTTTATTTTTCTCCATGTCCATGATCAGACTCTCGTTATATATGACCCAAGATGTAAAACATAACCACACAATAGGGTCTCAAACAACACTATCTGCAATTCTAATATGTTCTGCAATTCTAACTCAAAATTTCAATATAATCTTCCTTTTAATATTGACACTACTACTTTCTTACATGATGGTAAGTTCCATTATTTATCCAGATTTACTCTTTCGGGATGCTCTATTGTTAGGTATCATTTTATCCCTCACTATCATTTTTCCAAATGTTTTCGGACGTGCATTTCCTTACGCTTTATTAATTTTATCTCTAGCATACCTTGTCCTCTCTCCTTCTTACTACTGGAGAATATTGTCAGAAAGAATCTAATAGAAAAGCTCTTTAGACCATTCAACCATATATCTTACATGAGCGAAGAAGAGCTTTCAAACCCTGCAGAAGAGTCCAAAGACAGTGGGTCTGGACTCAGCACCAGAGAACTTCTCCAGTCTCGCGGTTTTTACGATGTTTTGCAAGGACGTGTTAAGGACTTTCCCCCCGAACTTTCTGCCCTAAAAGAACACGAACGATTAGGTAACACAGATATGATTTTATTGGCCCTTGAAAATCTGGGAATGGATTATATGCAAGAATATTGTTTTGATGCTCTAAAACGTATGGGCGATGAACTTGCAATAGAACCCATGATGGAACGTGCATTACGTCGAAATAAGCCTGCAATAGAAGTTCTAGGGAAAATAGGATCTGATAAAGCTGTAGATTCAATAACTAAATATCTAGATACTGATTCAGACCCTCATCTTCAACTTATTACTCTAAGGTCATTAGGTGAAATTGGATCTTCACATTCAACCCATTCAATAGTGAATAAATTGACATCTAAAAATGATCAAATAAGGAGTGGATCTGCACGTGCACTTGGATTAATTGGAGACCCTAGATCAATTGGACCTTTATCTTCTATAGCGGCAAACGATGATTCCAATATAGTTAGATATAGTGCAATTTGGGCACTTGTTCAAATAAGGACAAAACGTGCCCTTGAAGCCGCAATAGTTCACGTTGATGATCTTGATTATTTAGTACAATCTGAAGCAATAAAAGCATCAATGCTATTAGGCTGAACTATACAAGAATCGCAATAAATTCCAACGAAAATGCCAAAGCTACCATTAACGCTCCTGCTTTACCCGCAATTGTATATTGTCTCATTTCTATAGGCTTCGTCTGTAAATCATACCGATTCAATTTTGGTTTGTATTCCACATAACTCGGCAGCTGAAACAGCTCAATAAAAATTAATAGGCTTCCAAAAGCACCGATGGCATATCCTGCCAATGCAATAACAGTATTATAATCTCCCATACGTCTGGTTTTATTCTCCATAAATAAAAAAACAATCTTTGAACATTCTTCTTTTAGCCCATCCACTTCTTCGAATTATCTAATCGGAACTACGCCGGTATTTTTTTTAATTTTTCTTCTAATATCTCTTTAATTTTCAAATGTTCTCCAGGAACAAAACGAATAGATCCGACCACTAGATGCCCTCCCCCGCTCAGTCCTAGTTCTGGGAATTCGTTTTTAATTTCCTTTATCATTTTCGGTATATCTAGACTCACCCCATCACTTCGTATAACTGCAAAGTCAAACCCATAACTAATAGTGACTGTTGGGGCCTTATCTAGTTCTACCAATATGTCATGAATGGCACTTGTAGTCTTTCCAGGTGCAGGGTAAGTTCGTTTTTGTATGCCATTTTCAATATCAATTAAATTCAATTTTATTCCATTATCTAGTTCAGTGGTTTCAGTATATTTGAGGGCAGTT
>CAWVSO010000064.1:0-5766 GCA_963932585.1 uncultured euryarchaeote | reverse complement strand
TGAGTAAGAGTGATAAATAAATATTATGGATCTAAAAGGAAGAATTGCCGTTGTTACAGGAGGGTCTTCTGGCATTGGAAGGAGTATAGCTATTGGTCTGGCTTCTAGAGGTGCCAAGATATCTATTGGAGATGTTCAAGAAAATCCAAGAGAGGGTGGCGAAACTACTAAAAAAATTATTGAAAATGAAGGTGGAGAAGCCATTTTTAATGAAACTGATGTATCTAATGAAGATCAGGTCAGAAAAATAATGAATGACACACATGAATTGTTTGGTGGGATTGATATTTTAGTAAATAATGCCGCATGCGACCAGTGCAAAGGCACGGTTGAAGAGATAGATAAAGAAGAATGGGATAGGGTAATAAATATCAATCTTACAGGAGCATTTTTATGTTCGAAATATGCCATCCCATATTTAAAATTGTCAGAAAATGCCCGTATTGTGAATATAGCATCTCAATTGGGATTAGTGGGATATGAAAACAGGCCTGCATATTGTGCATCCAAGGGTGGCATAATTAGTTTTTCTAGACAACTTGCGATAGAATATGCTGAAATTCCCATCCTTGTGAATTCAGTTTGTCCAGGATTGGTTCAGACTAACAGGACAGAAAATATTTTTGAAGACGAGAGATTGAAAAAATCAGTAGGTATGAAGACTCCCCTGCCATATCTAGGCATTCCAGAAGACATCTCTGGCGTGGTAGAATTCCTCTGTTCAGATAGTGGCAGATACATAACAGGTACGGAAATAGTAGTAGATGGAGGATACATTGCGAAATGATTTTTTGGTGGAGAAGTTAAAATGGAAATATCAAATTTAGAAGGAAAATCATATACACAAACATTAATTCAATTTTGCAAATCCCTCAGAGAATCAGGAATTAGAATCTCTATTGATGAATCCATTTCTGCAGCAGAAGCACTGAAAGAAATTGATCCGACAAATAAAGAACAATTTTACTACGCCCTATATACAAGCTTGGTGACTGACCCAGAAAATAGAAATGATTTCGATCGATTGTTCATTCATTATTGGGAAGAAACTTGGAGAAATAAAATTGAAGATAAGGATGAGACTATAAATGAAAATGTGGAGAGTAGACCGGGATTAAGAGAGGAAAAACTATCTGCTGCAGAAAGAGAAAATTCGGCTATTGCACAAACTATAACCCCGGGAAATGGCCCCCAGGAATCGAAGATTAATAAAAGGGAAAATAAATTTGAGGTCGGTAAAGAAAATCAAGCAAATGAGAGGAGTTTGGAAAAAAAAGATGCAGTGTTTTTTGAAGGTGGTTTGGAAGAATCGTCTCAAACTATAGGGGATGTTTTTGATGGTCCGAATTTAGACGAAATTGAATTTTTAGTTAAGGACATTGGAAATAGAATTGGCGCGATTAAAGGTTATGAGAATGTCAGTGATAGAACTGGGAGAATGGACTTGAGAAAGTCGATGAATGTGATGAAAGAAAAATCTCCAAAAAATCTTCCTAGAAGAAATAAAAGTAGATCGTTGGTTAAAATGGCCATGTTCGTAGATGTGAGTAGGTCTATGATTAGGAATATAGATCAAAATTTTTTATTTAGATTCATATTTGAATGTGTCAGGAATTATACAGATGTAAGAATATTCTTTTTTGATACAGATGTGAAAGAAGTTACTGCGCATTTTCAGATGAATAGTTTGGAAAAATCCATTGAAGAAATGGAGCGTGCACGGACAGAATGGGGATCAGGTACACGGATAGGAGAGTGTATAGATAAAATTCTAAATGGCGATCCATTTATTGTAGATAGAGATACTGCAGTTGTCATAATAAGCGATGGGTGGGATGCAGGGGATTTGAATATATTAGTTAAAAGAATGGCATACATTAAAAGAAATGGGAATATGTGTATTTGGTTAAATCCACCTGCTAGTTCTAAAAATTATGAGCCAGAAGTTAGGGGCATGAAGACTGCACTGCCATATGTAGACCATTTTTATGGGTTCAATTCTACTGAAGATTTAAAGAAATTAGCAGAAAGATTAAAAATTAAATGAGATGGTTATTGGAATATTTCAACTAAGTTTGTTCCAATCTCATCTATACGTTTTTTTGCGACATGTTTTATCATACGGAAACCGATCGAAGCTAGTTTCCCGCTTACTTCTATCTCCATGGTATATTTAACTGCAGTTCCAGATCCACTTTCCGATAACTCGAACGTTCCAGTTCCTTGAATGCTAGTGTTGCTTCCCGGAGCATCGCCAGAAATTGTGAGTTTGACTAGGTCAGGTTCACGTATTTCGGTTAATTCTAGCTCGGTTTCTATTTCCATTGAAATTTTAGATATTTTTTCATGGATGATAGCTATGTATTTGTCCCCATCTTTTTGTTCTACAGATTTGCAATTGGGAATGATTTTTTGAATCATTTCTGGTTTTTGCATTTCGGTGAAGACTACGTTTCTTGGTGCTGGGACATGTATATTCCCTTCAAACTCCATAAAAACAGTTAGTTTAGAGGCACATTTAAGCCTTTTTTTTAAATAATTAAAGATATAGATATTGAGCAAAGAGTATATTTGAGAAATGGATGCAAATCAAAGCGGATAATACACGGGAACGATTATAGAGATATATAGTGACAAATTCACAGCTAACATTGATTCAAATAGACAATTACGGTCCATGGACAGTTACTCCGAATCCTCGGCGCGAAGTTGATCTTCAGACGCTCCAATCAAGATTGTATGCAGACCTATCTCAGTTGTTTGGAATGAAAAAAGGATATGTGTTTTTTTCAAGGTTTGATAACATGATTGCAGTTACGAATGGGATTGACCTAGAATATCATGCACTGGTGCAAGAATCGATCGGTAATAGATACCCAGTTACAATTAGCCTTAGCGTTGCTCACGGCATACAGCCTGCAAATGCACTAGGGAAGGCAACAGAACAATTACAGACCGCAGGTAGTGCCCAAGATAGCGAACGTATGCAGATATTGGTAGGCGAGCCTCTTGTAGAAAATGAAAGAACGAATGAAGATATCCAGATAGCCCATTTCGATGTTAATGACGCTACTGGAAAATATACAGATAAATTGAATGAGTATGACGCTTTTATTCAGATCGAACATGGATATGCAGAATTAATGAAATATATGCGAAAGGAGCACGGGTCATTATCATTTTTTGTGGGAGGAGACAATGTCATAACAGTTTGTTCTGATTTGAAAGAAAAAGACTATGAAAATGCCATCGGACATGTTC
Source organism: uncultured euryarchaeote (assembly GCA_963932585.1). Taxonomy (GTDB): domain Archaea; phylum Halobacteriota; class Halobacteria; order Halobacteriales; family Hikarchaeaceae; genus Hikarchaeum. The sequence goes on along the minus strand of CAWVSO010000064.1, from coordinate 2,505 downwards.
AAGCTGAAGTTGATGTAGAACTAAAAGTTGGAATTGGAAATGGCAGAACCTCACAAGAAGCAGGTATGTTGGCGAAGCATGCATTGGAAAAATGTAGAGAAGACCTAACACGAATAGAATACGGGTGATATGAAAGTTATAGTTCGCGTAAGCCCGCATCTATTAGCGCAGGTAGGACTTTTGATGGAGAGAGTGGCAAAGTTGAGAATCGGATCCCAGTTGCATCTGCTACCGCGTTCGCTACTGCAGGGAATATAGTCACTGTCGCGCACTCACCCAGGCCTTTTTGTCCAAATGAAGTGGTTGGATCTGGAGTTTCAATGTGAATTATTGAATCCTCAGGTAGGAGCGGCATGTCTGCAGCTGTTGGAAGGTGGTAATCGATTAAAGTCCCGTTACCAAGAGAACCATCTGATTCATAGTGATATTCTTCCAGAAGAACTTCCCCGAGTGCTTGTGTCACAGCGCCTTGAACTTGACCAGCTGCAAATTTTGGATTAATAATTGTTCCGGCATCTTCGGCTATTGCCATGTCAACTATATCTATTTCCCCTGTTGAGAGATCAACTTCAACTATAACAGCTGCTGATGAAAATGTATACACATGAGACACACTCCCAGTTCCGTTTTCATCCATGAATTCACCTTCTTGAGTTTCAAAACGCGCTTCACCTATAAGAGAAACCCCGCTCTTTAGATCATCTGGTCTGTTATTTAGATCCCCATAAGTAGCTATGTTTGCGAACTCTTCTACGGTGAAACCATTTTTGGAGTTTCCATGTTCAAAAATAGATCCATTAGAAAGTTCAACTCTTGACTCGTCCACGTTTAATAGATGAGCTGCTAACCGGACTATTTTCCCCTTAAGAACTTCTGCCGCCATTGTTGCAGCAGTACCTGCAAAGACTGAAGATCGATCCCCCCAAACGCCCATGTCTTCCGGTGTTATATCTGTGTCGCCAACTACTATGTCCACTATGTCCGTAGACACGCCTAATGTTTCGGCAACCATTTGAACTATTCCAGTAGGAGTTCCAGTTCCAATGCTAGAAGTCCCAGAAAAAACAGATACAGATCCAAATCTATCCATCCTAACAATGGCGCCAGAATAATCTGCACCTTTAGCACTTTTATTCCCATTTCGTTGCATGACAGTTCCCACCCCAATTCCACGAAGTTTGCCATCGCTTGTTCTGCGACTGCCTCTATTTTCATCCCATTTAATACGATCTCTAAGCTGAGTTAGGCACCCATAAACGTCCATATCTCGCAATTTTAATCGGGTTGCAGTCCTAACAGGTAAATCAGACAATTTAGGCACATTAAGCAACCTCAAATCGAACGCATCAATACCCAGTTCTGCTGCTGCCATGTCTATTAATTGGTCGACGGCATACATGAATTGAGGATTTCCAAATCCGCGAACTGCAGTACCAGGCATAATATTTGTGTAGACTAGTTTGTATCTTACTTCTTGGTTTGGGATTAGATAAGGGCCCCCACAGGTCAGAGCAGAAGATTTGGCAATTACTGCACCATAATTCGCATATGCCCCAGTATTTTGAACCATGTCTATATCAAGAGCCGTTATTTTTCCATCCTTTGTGACTGCCAAAGTCCCATTCATTGTTTCATCATAACGCCCTCTGCCAGCCTGCATTTCTTCTACTCTGTCAAAAAACATTTTTACAGGCCTCCCAGTGTACATTGAAAGTACACAAGTGACAACGTGGTGAGAATACCGCCCTACTTTTGCACCGAATCCACCGCCAACATCTGATACTTTGCATATAAGATTTTTAGGGTTGAGGTCCACAACAGCTGTTGAAATTAGTTCGGGTAATCGATGAGGAACTTGTGTAGATGCCCAAAGAGTTAGTTTTTGATCCCCATTGTTCCAATCGGCGATGCATCCATGAGGCTCTAGTGGGGATGGATTGGTTTTATTATTTGTAAAAGTTGCTTTAACAACTACATCGGCTTTTGAAATTGCTGTTTTTGTATCCCCCCCGAATGTTTTTCCAGAATAGATAAGATTCCCAGTTATAGGATTTGAGGGGTCTTTAGAAAGGTGAGGGTGCAGAATGGGAGCATCTTCGCGCAGAGCAGATTCAACATCTACAACTACAGGTAATTTCTCATATTCAACTTCTACTGCGTCTGCTGCCTCTATTGCAGTATTTCGGTCTTTTGCCAATACGACTGCCACTTCATCCCCCACGTATCTGACTCGGTCTGAAGCCAATGTTTCTTCGTCCACAAATCCTAAATGTTTAGCATTTTCAGGATGGCTAAATGGAACTACATATGGGTCGATATCTTCTGCAGTCCATACAAGTTCTACACCAGGAATTTCTAAAGCTTTGGAAGTATCGATGTTTAAAATTCTAGCATGTGCATGAGGACTACGTACGAATCTTGCATGCATCATCCCAGGTAAAAGTATATCGTCTAAGAACCTCCCAGTCCCAGTTACAAGTTTTCTCCCATTCTTAGTGTTGATTC
>CAWVSO010000063.1:0-5782 GCA_963932585.1 uncultured euryarchaeote | reverse complement strand
CCGGGAACATATGAAGTTTATTCAAATAAGCTTGATGTGGCATTGGATGAAGCAAGAACTGTATTTGTAAGGACTGGGGTATCTTCGTTATTAAAATCTGGAGATCTAGTAGTTGGACTGCACAATTCAAAAGGCGATCTAGTAACTGCTAGCTGCGGAACTTATATCCACGCCGCGATAGCACAACTTCCCGTAAAATACATAATCGATTTGCATATTAATGGGAGTTCCAATGTAAAAGTTCGACCAGGGGATATCTTCTACACAAACGAAGCCCTAGTAGGTGGCTTACATAACCCTGATCAAACTGCTATCATGCCAATTTTCGTAGAGGAAGAACTAGTCGCCTGGGCATCTGCGGCTGTTCATCAACCTGAAACGGGTGCAATAGAACCTGGTGGAATGCCGCAAACAGCAACTTCTCGACACGACGAAGGCATGCGTCTTACCCCCATTAAACTCGCTGAGAACTATGAAATCAGAGATGATTTAATGGATATGATGGTAAATTTCATTTCTCGAGCTCCACAAATGCAAGAAATTGACGTTCGAGCCAGATGCACTGCTGTTGATAAACTCCGAGTACGCGTGACTGAATTGGCTGAAGATATAGGTACAGAAAATCTCCATGGACTTTTTAGAAAAATGATCGACGCTGCTGAATCTGGGGCAAGAGCTAGAATCTCTTCTTGGACTGATGGCGTCTATCGATCTGTTGCTTTCGTAGATACCACTGGCCGGGACGAAACTCTATTAAAAGTTGCGCTAGCGGTCCACAAAAAAGGCGATTCGATTCATTTAGATTTCACTGGGACATCTCCGGAGTGCGAAGGATCTTACAATACATATGGGCATGGAGTTGCAGCATTCCTTGCAACTTATTTCTATCCTTATGTTTTCTATGACTTGCCTGTATCCACGGGTACCTTGTCTCCATTCACTTTTGAAGTGCCTGATGGGTCGCTACTTAACGCTGGACCTGAAAAATCTGTCTGCAATTGTGTCTATCTGGGCCGATCTGTTATCTCTCTATGTTTCGATGCTTTCACACGGCTTCTCTATTCAACAGATCCATTCCGTGCAGTGGCAGCACCAAGTGCGCATTCCGGAGGGGGGTCGTTTAAAGGCATTAATGATATTGGGACCAAAGTAGCGGATGGGTTCTCTTTCACCCTTAATACTGATGGACAGGGCGCGCGTCATGATAAAGACGGTATGAATGCCCATGGATTTTTCTATTCTCCTTGGGGAAAAACAAGTAATCTAGAAGATTTCGAAGAACATGGAATTTTTCTTGGATTGACCCGCCGTCATTTCAACGACGCCCATGGATTCGGAAAGCATCGGGGAGGTGTCGGGACCCAAAACATAAATGTAGTTATATCTGGCCCTGTGGAAGTAACTTCTCGTGGAAAAGGTTCTAGAATTCCTCATGACAATGGTGTTTTTGGAGGGTATGCTTCTACATCTCTACCTGGCATTTCCATCATTGGGAGTAACGCTTTGGACCTCTTAGAAAAAGGCATAGATTTTCCACTTTCAGCAAGGGATTTATCTATTAACAAACCACTTTCTGGAGACTACAAGTTCGAACGAATAAACAGAAGTAATCGCACTCTTAATACAGGGGATGTTTGGATAACTTTATCTTCTGGAGGCGGCGGATTTGGAGATCCAATAGAACGGGACCCCAATTCCGTTCTTTCAGATTTATCTAGTAACTTTATTTCAGAATGGACTGCCAAAAATGTTTACCATACGCACATACAGGACGGTTCTCTTGACGTCGATAAAACCCTTTCTCTAAGAAAAAAAGAATTAGATTCTCGTTTAAATCGTGGAATTAATTACGATGAGTTTTCCAAATCCTGGATTAAAAAATCCCCTCCCATTCCTGTCTCTTCATTTTAGCTTTAGAACTAAAAATCGACCGTACAACTCAAATCCGTTAATCTCTATATTAAAATCACGTCATAGACGTAACTTAATTATATATTCATGCCTCATCATATTCATGAGTAATTCTGATTTCATTGGAAAAAACATTATAGTCACCGGAGCGGCGAACGGAGTTGGAAAGGCAATCGCAAATAGATTTTTATCTGGTGGAGGGTGCGTAGTGGTTGCCGATATAGATTTAACAAAAGCCAAAGAAACTGCCGCAGAAATGGGTGAAATTGGACTTGCGCATGCAACAGAAGTAGATGTTAGGGACGAATCCTCTGTCAACTCCATGGTAGAATTCACGCTTGACAAATGTGGGGCAATAGACGTTCTTGTAAACAACGCTGGGATTTTTCAAAAATCAATTCCATCTGTTGATCAATCACTAGATGAATGGAAACGTGTAATGGATGTCCATGTGCAAGGGACTTATTTATGTTCTAAAATGGTTGCACCTTCCATGATAAAACAACATAGTGGCGCAATCGTCAACATTTCATCAAACGCTGGTTTCGCAGCATTCCCTTATAGGACTGGGTATAGTACGGCAAAAGCGGCAATCAATATGCTTACAAAAGTATTTGCAATTGAGTGGGCAGAAAACGGAGTCCGAGTAAATGCAATAGCTCCAAATTTCGTTGAAAAAGATCGAACTGGCGATAGAAATTTAGGGATGGAAACAATTCGAGAAATAGGGGGCGGTGCAGATCTAGATTCGATATTGGCACGCACACCAACCCATCGACTAACCTCACTTGGATCTATAGCGGAATCTGTGGCGTTCTTATCTTCTGATAAAATCCCAGACGTTACAGGTGCAATACTACCTGTAGATGGTGGCTGGACTGCTTACGGATACTACTAGCTAATATTTTTAACCACAGCTGGCCTCAATATGGTATATGGTATCTGTAGAAATAACTCCTTATCTAGATATAAATTTAGAATCTAGTATGTGGGTTTGCAGCTCTTGCAATGGGGATATAATAGGTTCTTCTTTAAATTATAAAACGGGATGTTTGATATCCGAACGTGACCCTTCGGAAGTTCATCAATCTGAAATTGATTCAGATTATAAATTTTCCCCCGATTCAGATTGGTGCAGAATTGTCGAATTCTATTGCCCTCATTGCGGGGCTATGATCGAAAACGAATATCTTCCACCCGGACACCCAATTACACATGATATCGAAATAGATCTAAAACAACTACAGGACATGGTATTAAATAATCCCGATAACTTGCGTATAAAACCATGAGTCATAACACAACAATAGACGTTGATATCGGAGGAACATTCACCGATTGTTTTGTTAGATCAAATGGAAAAATAGCCACAGGAAAAGCAGAGACAACTAGTCACGATCTATCTATTGGATTTCTCAACGCAATCACCTCTGCAGCAAAAGAAATGGGTTCAGAGTCAAACGATTTAATCAAAGATTCAACTTCAATTCGTTATTCAACAACATTCGCGTTAAACAAACTAATCGAAAGAAACGGATCTAAACTCGGGGTTCTTGTAACGAATGGGCTTGAAGATATAGTATTCGTTGGGCGGGGATCTCAATGGACCGATGGGATGACTGTGCACGAACAGAGAAATGTATCCCGTTCTGATAAACCCGAACCTATAGTTCCTCGAAATATGGTACTTGGGGTGCGCGAAAGAATCAATTTTAAAGGAAAAGTTCTACGCCCGTTGGACGAAATAGACCTTCGGCAAAAGATTCGTTTTTTAGTTGAAAACGGGGCGAGAGGTTTTGTTGTATGTCTGGCATGGTCTCATCGAAATAGTTCCCATGAAGTGCGGGTCCGCGAAATTATATCTGAAGAATATCCCGACGCTTATCTTGGAAGTGCTCCTGTATTCTTATCTTCTGAGGTAAGCAGAAAAAGAGGCGAATATGAGCGCACTATAACTACCATTCTCAGCGCATATCTTCACCAATCTATGATCGACGAATTATACGGTATAGGCGACGAACTTCGGCAACTTGGATACTCTCGACCTTTGCAAATGATACATAATACCGGGGGGACTGCAGAAGTATTCAGAACAGGGGCAATCGACACTTTCAAAGGGGGTCCTGCATCGGCACTAATCGGAAGTTCTTATCTCGGTGATATATATGGCTATAAAAACGTGATCGTAGCTGATATGGGCGGTACTAGTTTTGACTTATCTCTGATTTCAAGTGGATCTTCTGCTAGAGCTTACGATCTAGAACCTGTAGTGGACCGTTGGCGTGTTCATAGTACTATGCTCCGGAGTCAGTCAATTGGTGCAGGGGGCGGTTCTATAGCAAAAGTCATACCTGAACTAGATAATAAAATTATAGTCGGACCCGAAAGTGCAGGATCCAACCCTGGACCGGCATGTTATAACCAAGGAGGGCGGTATCCCACAGTCACTGATGCAGACGTACTATTAGGCTATATAAATCCAATAGGATTCTATGGCGGCGAAAAACCACTTAATAAAAAGTACGCAGAGCGCGCAGTAAAACGTTATGTTGCCGATCCGCTTGGTGTAGATGTTATGCGTGCAGCTGAATTAATACGTTCCATAACCGATGCAGAAATGGGCAGCACCATCTACAAAGAAACTGCACTCCGCGGGCATGATCCTCGTGATTTTGTTCTTTTTGCAATAGGGGGAGCTGGTCCCACGCACGCAGAAGGTTTTGCTAAACATGCCGGCATAAGCACAATTGCAATTTTTCCATATTCTTCGGTATTCTCTGCATTTGGCTCTAGTGTGATGGATACCAAACATATCTATGAACAATCTCTACATATCTCTCTTTTGCGTCCTGGTGATTTGAAACCCTATACAGATTTCAACGAATTCAATTCAGTAGTAAATGATCTAAAAAACCTAGCAATTCATGATTTTATTGGGGAGGGTTTCTCTGAAAAAGATTTAACTTTCGATTTATATCTGGATATGAAATACGGTGGTCAAATAGATGTAACTCGTGTAACATCACCGGTATTCGAACTCAATTCGCAGAAAGATATCGCCTCAATCGCTTCGGCTTTCAATAAAGAATACACTGAATCCTATAGTCCAATTTCTACCACTCCAGAAAATGGAATTGAAATAGATAACTTTGTAATACAAGCCACAGCACTTCGAGAGAAGCCTATCTTAGAAGAATACCCACTATCAGATACTGATTCTCAAACTGCAGAAACTGGCCATAGGGATGTTTACTGGCCAGATCTGGGGATTCAGTCTTCTATTATTTACAATTGGGTCGATTTGTTACCTGGCCACGTAGTCAAAGGACCTGCAATAATTGAAGCGCCATTCACGACAATAGCAGTCCCTCCTGGGGCTACTTATTCTGTCGATAATAAATTAACCGGGATACTCAAACTATAAAATATTTGAGGCGTATCCTTTCTTTTCATCTCTACTTGCTGTCTATGGGAACAGTTGATGAAGTGTCTATAATGCTTTTAGGTAATATTCTAACCAGATAACGACTCTTCTCTCTTTGAAATGGATATTCTTCTATACCCCAACGTCGTTGAGCCTCACCATCAAGGAATTCAACCCCTCCTGTATCTAACATTTCAATCACATTACCCCTTACCAAATATACTTCATAAGGATCCTCCGGAGTAGAAATTGTCAGGGCCACTCGCGAATCTCTTTTCATATTCGCATGCCTTAGGTGTTCTGTACCTCCTGCAGTTATCAAACATTCCCCATCGTACCCAACCCAAACAGGCACTACATGTGGAGATCCATCTTTCATGACTGTGGCAATACTTGCAAAAGCATTTCCAAGGAATATTTCTGCAAATTTTTCTGGTATGTTCATAC
>CAWVSO010000062.1:0-5858 GCA_963932585.1 uncultured euryarchaeote | reverse complement strand
CCACTCAATGGTGCACGTATTCGAACTTTCTATCCCAGTTTTCATAGCCATTTGGCTATTCGAATTTGGAGTCACTCCTGCAGTTATAGGGCTCACCGTAACTGTAGGGTATGCTCTCTTTGGACTAGGGTCTCTTCCAAGTGGAATCTTGGCGGACCACATCAGTCCAAAAAAACTTATTCTATTTTGTTTGCTGGGAATGGCAACTTCATTTTATGTTTTGAGCATTTCTCAAAGTTTGATAATGATCTCATTCGCGTTATTTTTGTGGGGCACTGCAGCTAGTATATATCATCCAACTGGACTTTCTCTTATTAGCCGTAAAGTAGAATCTACTGGGGTAGTTTACGCCTATCATGGAATAGCCGGCAACATAGGAACTGCGGTAGGTCCTCTCATAACAATATTGCTCTTGGGATATTATGATTGGAGAGTTGCAGCGTCAACTCTAGCAACCATTTCTTTAATAGTGGCACTTCTTTCTTCTAGAATCAAAATCGACGATTCATTTGGAGATTCAACTACTAACAATATTAATCTAGATTGGGGGGTCATTCAACAAAGCTTAAACAACATATTGCCCCTCATATCTGGGGTATTTTTATTGGTTTTTATACTTGTTGTTTCTTATGGATTTTATTATCGTAGTATATTGACATTTCTTCCAGTAGTCCTCTCTCTTATTTATTCAGCTGACATTTCTCTAGCTGGAATCTCATTTAATTTTTCCAATTACTTCTATGCTGGAATTTTGATAATAGGTGCATTTGGACAATACGCAGCAGGAATACTATCAGACCACTTTAAACCAGAAATGCCACTTCTTCTTGGATATTCGATTCTTGGACTATTGGCTCTGATCTTCTTACCTGCATCCCAATCTGGAATTGTAGTATTTGCTTTATTTGGGGCCGTACTCGGATTTTTCCTCTTCTTTATCCAGCCACTACAAGCAACTCTAATTGCTCGTCACACGCCACCAGAAACTCGTGGGTTATCTTTCGGAATAACTTTCACTGGTGTATATGGTATCGGGGCTTTTGGAGGTGCCGTAGCAGGTGGAATTCTAACTTATTTCAGTCCTTCTACACTCTTCTCAATACTTGCAGCAGTAATGTTATTTGCCTCTGTTCTAATCTATGTGATAAAATCCTCAAAAAATCTTGAAGGCCTTTCTTAATTTCTAATCGGAAGCATGTAATATCTACTTGCCATTTAAAACCCGTGAAGAAAAACGGTAGAAACTTTTCTCTTATGCTAAGTTTCGCACATGGCCTAGACCATTTTACTAGACGATTAATCCCTCCATTGATTCCCATCTGGGCATTATTTTTTGGAGCTCCACTTTGGCAAATAGCTCTAATTCCTGCACTTCAGCTTTTTGGAAGTGCCCTTTTCCACATACCTGTGGGTATAATTTCAGATTCTCGTGATCGTAGATATCTACTACCTGTTGGTACTGGACTCCATGGACTCACTTATATATTATTCACTTTTGCAGCATTCAACCAATATTTGGATTTCGACATCTATCTGTTAGGGTCTCCTTTCAATTCCAGACTATTGGTCATGATGATGGCTATGTTTTTATCGGGAATGGGGACCAGCGTTTTGCATCCCACTGGACTCCCACTACTCACCGAAAACATCCCCCCGGAAATTAAAGGAAGGGCATATGGTATGTGGGGCGGTGCAGCTAAGCTAGGGGATGGATTCGGACCTGCATTTTTAGGGATTTCACTGCTTTACATGGATTGGCATATGATTTTTATTTTATTTGGAATAGTCCACATTTGCTACGCAGCATTCATGTTCATAGAATTAGACAAATACAAAACTTCTCCACCTGTCATTCCCACTGAACTTAATAAGCTATCACCCAATTTCTGGAAATCGAATCCTCAAATGTATGCCTACCCGTTATTAGCTGTATTAGCATTTATTTCTATTAGAGGGGTTGGAGATGATGGCCTAGGTACTTTCATACCCACTTTTGTAAACGAGATATATGGCTATACTTTTGAAATTTTTGGAACCACTGTAATTTCAACTTCAACCGCTGCTCTTTATTATTCTGCATGTTTATTTTCTGCAGCAATTTTTTCACTTATATCCGGTAGATTAGTCGATAAATATGATCCAAAACTAATACTAATTATCTTTTCAATAGTTGCCATATTTCCCATAACTATACTGGCTTTCATAGAACTATCTCCTCTATTGTTACTCTTAGTATTGATCTTACTCGGGGCATCTATCTGGGGTGCAGCTCCTGCAAGAGATGCCTTGATTAGTTCCATAGCACCTCCTGGTCGTGAAGGAAGGACATTTGCATACATGTGGACAGGGGCCCTGACTTTTGGTTCAATTTCTCCTATAATAGTTGGCTATATAGGGGATATAGGGGGTTTAAAAATGTCATTTTCAATAATCTCAGTTTTCATTGCAGTGTCTGTAATTCCATTATTTTTGCTTTACAGTAAAAAAATCTATGTGGAACGTAGATCTCAGTAAACACACAATTAGATTTTCCCCACGAAAAACACTGTTATGTATATACCAAACGATATATCTACTCTCCCAAGCATAGCCAAACTTATCTATTCTACATATGAAATATAATTCTTCTAATTTTGCATTATTAATGGCTTTTACCCACGGAACCGATCATTTCGCCCGCAGGATGATACCTCCTCTCATACCTCTCTGGGCCCTCTTTTTCGGCGCGCCACTCTGGCAAATTGCTCTTCTTCCTGCAATACAAATATTCAGCACCGGACTATTCCAAATACCTTCTGGCATTGTTGCCGACTCTAGTGATAGGCGGATTTTATTGCCCTTAGCATTTGCTACCCATGGTGTTACTTATGCATTATTTGCTATTGGGGCAACAAGCTCACTTTTGGCCTTTGAAGTCCCTCTTTTTGGACACCCATTCGATTGTAGACTTTTGGTCATGATGCTTGCTATGTTTCTGTCTGGTGCAGGATCTAGTATACTACATCCCGCTGGATATCCTCTCATAACTGCAAACATACCTGCAGAATCTAAGGGAAGGGCATACGGTCTTTGGGGGAGTTCTGCAAAATTTGGAGACGGGCTCGGACCTGCGGTATTGGGGATTTTAATAATCTACTTAGATTGGTCTATAATTTTCACTGGTGTTGGTGTGTTTTTACTCATTTATTCTGTATGTTTATTTTCCATCCTGAAAGGGTATGACACCTTGCCAACCTCTTCTAAAAGTTCCTCCACCTCTGCCTCGAGCTTCTGGAAATCTGACCCTCGGTCCTATCTTCTCCCAATCCTAGCCATCCTGGCATATTTTTCCATTCGTGGAATTACAGCCGATGGTATTGGTGCTCTTTACCCCGCATTTGTCGATGAAATATATGGCTATACATTCGAAATCTTTGGCACTGTTGTCACTTCCACTTCCACTGCAAGCTGGTACTTTTCAGTTCTATTGATTTCCGCAGGAATAAGTCAATTAATAGTCGGAAAACTTGTGGATATATATGACTCTCGACTAATACTATTAGCCTGCGTTTTGACAGGGGCAATTTCAATTGCATGTCTCGCAATAGTCGAACTATCTCCTACCAATCTACTTTTAGTCTCGATAGCAATCGGATCAACTTTGTGGGCATCGGCACCCGCTAGGGACGCTCTCATTAATTCAATAACACCTCCTGAGAGGGAAGGTAGAACATTTGCCTATCTATGGACTGGCGCTTTGATGCTCGGTGCGCTCTCCCCCGTTGCCATAGGGTATATTGGGGACGTCGGTGGGCTCCGACTTGGGTTTTTATATCTAGTAGGGGTACTTCTGATTTCTGGTATCCCCATTGTATTACTTTATAGCAAACGCATCTATATGTCCACATCCGACTAAACTTCTCAAATATCTCCCTCCTGTTTAAACCCGATCTGTTTTACATATGGACGCACTTAGCGTTTGTATGTTCGAAGCAGTCCATATATTCCCTGTGGGGAAGTCAACCCTTTCTAGAATGGCCGCTACTGCTTCTAATTATGGCTTTGATGGCATTGTAACCCGAAAATTTGTCGGAGATCATTCTGACATAACATTAAAAAAAATCTCGGAAGCATTTGAAATCACAGTTTTTTCTGGAATGGAAATTAAGTCAGAAAAAACTTCTTCTTTAAGCGGACACATCAATGGAAATAGGTTTAAAACTCCTGTCTTATGTGTCCACGGAGGCGACCCTTCAGTTAACTTATTCGCTAGCAAACAGAAATCTCTTGATGTCCTTTGTCATCCTATGGATTCTGGAGGGGATTTAAACCAAGTAATAGTCAAAGAAGCAATGCGGAATAACGTTTGCATCGAAATAAATTTTCGTGATATTCTTCGAGGAAGTGGAAAAAATAGAATTAGGTCTCTAGGAAAAACACGTAAACAATGGGATTTAATATCCAATTATGGTGCCCCATTTGTAGTCAGTGCCGATCCAACATCTCACTTAGAAATGAGGTCGCCCACGGATTTAATTTCCATAGGAGAATTAATTGGGATGAGTGCAGCAGATGTTAAACAAGGCCTGTCAAAATGGGGTGAAATAGCGGCCCACAATCTAGAAATTTTACGCAACGAACGTGTTTCTCCCGGAGTAACTCGAGGGAGGTACGGCGGCGAAAAATGAAACCCATTCCAAAACATCTCCGTCCTAGATACAGATACGTTGTCGTTTCGTTGGAATCTTGGTGCAACTCTATCATAGATAAAACTTCCTTCCAACAATCCATTTGGGCCTCAGCAAACAGGTTGTTCGGTGACCTTGGAAGTGCCAAATCAGATCTATATTTAGTCAGTTTTGAATTCCATAATGGCACGGGCTATGGGATAATCAGAACCCGAAGGGATTCCTTACACTTGGCAAGATCGAGTATATCTTGCATATCTTCAATAAATGATTACTCAATAGGAATTCTTGTCCTTGGAATAAGTGGGACTCTCAAATCATGCAGACAAAAATATTTGCCAGTCTTAAAAAAATCCCTTGTTACGGGGGAAGTGACATTCGAAGGCAATTCTTATCCCTCTATCTCTTACGGTGAATACATTGACATTGAAATCGATAATGACTTTATCGGTGCAACAAATATGGACATAACCTAAGTGATATAGAATGAATGGTCAAGCACAACAACAAGCCTATGACAGGGGGATAACTATTTTTTCACCCGATGGTAGGCTATATCAGGTGGAGTATGCTCGAGAAGCTGTAAAAAGAGGATCTCCCAGTATTGGCATACGAACGGAAGAAGGAATTGTATTGGCAGCTGATACTTCTACTCGTCAAGTTTTACAAGAAAAATCCTCCGTAGAAAAAATACACAAAGCAGACGATCACATTGGAATCGCATCAGCAGGGCATGTGGCAGATGCAAGGCAACTAATAGATTTCTCTCGTCAGATGGCTCAAATAAACCGTCTCCGCTACGAGGAACCAATCGGCATCGAAGCACTTTCCAAATTTGTCACTGACCATATACAACAATATACTCAAATTGGAGGGGCACGTCCATTTGGCTCATCTCTAATCATCGGCGGAATTGAAGATGGATCTCCGCGTCTATTCGAGACAGACCCTTCTGGGACCCCCTATGAATGGAAAGCTTTGTCAATTGGATCTGATAGGGGCACGATAAAGACATTCTTAGAAGAGCACTATTCTAGCGATCTATCTTTAACTGCTGGTATAGGATTGGCTCTCAAATCTCTTGCTGAGGTCAGTGAAAATGGTTTAGATCCTGAAGGCGTTGGATTGGCACTCATACCAACTAAAACAGAATCTTTTAGAGCTGTTTCATCTGATGAGATATCTAAACAT
>CAWVSO010000061.1:0-5867 GCA_963932585.1 uncultured euryarchaeote | reverse complement strand
AAAAAGACCTTTGTCTAGGTTGTGTCACTGAAAAGTATCCTTATGACATCGAAGGCGAATTAACCGATAGACACACAAAACGTCCAACAATCAATTGACCAATTTCAATAAATTTGATATGCCATTAAATAAACAAGGCCTCCCATAACAAACGAGATTATCCAAAGTTTAGCTGCGATCCTACCAACTTTTGCATGACGTGTACCTTTGACTTCTTCAACTGTATGGGTCAATCCTATGGATAAAACATAGAAAAGAAGAGGCACGCAAATAACAGCTAGGGCGATATGAATCAAGAGAAACGGTAAATAAATAAACATCTTAATATTTTCAGACCCTCCGAACTCAGCAGTCCCTAAAATTGCAACTTTGTATAGGTAAAGTATTAAGAACAGAATAAACACGCCAAAAGAAAACAACATGGCCTTCTGATGGTTCTCAATTTCACCTCTTATGGCATGCGAGACAGCTTTTGAAATAGATAATATGGCTATTATGCTCAAAATAGCATTAAAGTGAGGGATCAAATTAAGTATAAAATCATTTCTTGGAAGATATTGTGCCGGGATGTATCCTCCGGCAGTTGAGAAGATTAAGCCTAGTGAAATTACACTCAGAACTACTGTCATACTCACAATATGGTCATGAACAAATTTTTTCATCACTTTCAGTTAGCCAATACAAAACTTAAACCCGACGAAACAGATCAACTATATCTAAATCTATATCCTCGCCAATTTCTTAGTTCTTGTTTCCAAATGCACCCAAATAGTTCCTCAAATTTCTTATCCAAACATCTTAAATAATGGTTTCGTTCCTGCATTTTTATTAATTATGCTATCTCCAAAATGAAAATAACCTAAACTAACTCCATTTTAATTAGATTATAACACAGATAAACATCATACTCCTCCCAGTTTAATTTTTAAAATACACTCATAAATCGCCATGGAACCTAAAGAAAATGATTTGTGTAGAGTTTATAAGTGAACAGGTAAAACTTAGTGTTACAATGGTAAAAAAACCCGACAAACCACCCTATTATAATGGAAGGTTCCCAAAAGGAGATCCAAAAGGCACTTTAAAGATCGAAAACGTGGTAGCTTCTACGGGTATAGATCAGGAATTAAATCTAGAAGCTCTTGCGGCAGATCTACCTGGAACTGAATATGATCCAGATAGATTCCCCGGATTAGTATATCGTTTACAAGAACCTAAAGCAGCATGTTTGATTTTCAGATCTGGAAAGATAGTGTCAACCGGGGCACAAAGCATAGACGATGTCCACGCAGCAGTGGAATTAACGTTTGAAACACTAAGGGGTTTGGGAATAGACGTCCCTGGATCTCCTGAAATAAAAGTTCAAAACATCGTCACAAGCGGCGATCTAGGCCACCCACTAAATTTAAATGCAATAGCAATCAGTTTCGGATTGGAAAATATAGAATATGAACCTGAACAATTCCCCGGATTAGTGTACCGTTTGCAAGATCCCAAAGTTGTTGTTCTTCTATTCGGATCTGGAAAGGTAGTAATAACTGGGGGGAAATTCCCAGAAAACGCTGAAGAAGCGATCGATAAAATTGTTTCTAAACTAACAGAATATGCACTATTGGGCAAAAAAAACTAGGTGCTAATAAACATATACCTCTGTAAGAATCAAACGAAAGCACTTTTAACAAACTAGAGGCTATCTTCTTGCGCGCGTAGGTAGCCAAGCCAGGCCAACGGCGCAGGGTTGAGGGCTCTGTCCCGTAGGGGTCCGCAGGTTCGAATCCTGCCCTACGCATCACTCTAAGAGATTTGGTTCATAGACAAAAAGTTTATAATATCGGTGACTTCGCGATCTTAAGACATTTACTATAAATAAATTTCTTATCTTATACCGTGGTGTTTTTCGCCTGAGGGGATTCAATAATATATATGGTGACGCTTGTTTTCGACGGGAAAACTGGGGCAAGTGGGGATATGATAATTGGGGCATTAATTTCTATCGGCGCAGAAAGAAACTTATTAAATCCAGTAGAAGATGGTATAGATGTAAAATATAACGTAGAGCGTTGCATAGACCAGGGAATTGCAGCAGAAAAAGTTAACATAACCCGGAATGGAAAAACTATAGAAGGCGAACATTCAACTAAAAATTTAGAAGAAATAACAGAAATAATAAATTCACTAGATTTGCCCAACTCAGTTATCTCAGATTCTAATGAAATATTTAGAATTTTAGCCAACGCAGAAGCAAAAGTTCATGGCACAAACTTTGAAGAAATACACTTGCATGAAGTAGGTTCTGACGATGCCATTTCAGATATCGTTGGGGCTTCTATTTTGATCAATTCCATGCATTTGGACAGTATCTATACAACCCCCATATCTGTAGGTGGGGGAGTGATAAAAATACATCATGGAGAATACCCTGTTCCAGTTCCTGCAGTTATGGCAATAGTTGAAAAAACAACTTGGTCAATAAAAGGTGGACCCGTTGAAATGGAATTATTAACTCCTACTGGGGCAGCTATACTCGCCCATTTCGCAACAGGTATAGATGTAATTCCTAATCTCAACGTAAAAAGCAGTGGATATGGGGCCGGAAATCATAAAATTCCTGGAATTCCAAACGTTCTGCGTACAATTTTGGGAGTCAATCAATTAACCATTAAAGACGAAATAGTAGTCCTAGAAACAAATGTGGATGATGTCAGTCCCGAGGTACTTGGGAACCTCTATACTTCTCTTTTATCTGATGGTGCAAGAGATGTGGTCATAATTCCTGCAATGATGAAAAAATCTAGACCTGGGCATGTGATAAAAGTCATAGTTAAACCAGAACTAAAACAAAAAATTGCACAGAAACTAGCAAGAGAGACTGGGACACTAGGCATCCGAGAAGTTGCAGGAACTCACAGGTGGATTGCCAACAGAAAAATAAAACAAATAACAATTAAAATCAATGAACAAGAATATTGCGCAGACATAAAAATAGCTTCAGAAAATACTGGAGATGTCTACAATGTAAGTGCAGAATACGAAGACGCTAAACGGATTGCTCTTGAAACTAACCAACCCCTCAAACAAATTATAGCATTAATAGAAGAACAAGCACGCAAGAAATGGATGATTTAAACTCATCGGAGTTTTTTTGAGTACCGGGCCAATATATTCTATGTGGACAGGAAACTTTCGACAGGATGTATCCCAATAGACAATTTACTTGGCGGCGGCGTAGATATTGGATCAATTACACAAATATATGGTCCACCTGCATCGGGCAAAACTAATATTTCTCTATGTGCAACTACTGAAACTGTATTAAACAATAAGAATGTAGTTTACATCGATACTGAAGGAGTTTCGATAAACAGATTCCACCAACTATCAAGAAATAAAGGCGATCCATATCAATTGGGGGAGCGATTAATCATATCTGAAGTGCATAGTTTCCAAGAGCAGGCGGACGCAATTAAAAACGTAGAAAAATTAGCACCAAATACTGAACTCATAATCCTAGATAGTGCCACTGGATTTTATAGACTCGAACAAGCAGAAAAAAATGATGGAAGTACTCTTAGGGCTCTCGCACGTCAGATGATAATGTTGCTATCTCTTGCTAGACGTTTTGATCTAGCTGTGATCATAACAAATCAGATATATTCCAATCCAGAAACAAACCAAATAAAACCTTTAGGTGGTCACATATTGCCACATTGGAATGGAACTGTTTTGCGCTTAGATCGGTTCAAAAGAGGTAATAGAAGGGTGACTATTGAAAAACACCGCTCGCGTCCAGCCGGAGAAAGTGCTAGATTTGTAATCGAAGAAACCGGTTTGGTTGGGACTGATGAAATTCAATTTCTAAACTAGTACAACAATTCATCATTATTTGTAACTATGTATAAAGTTCTAGCCGCAATATTAGCAGCATGATCTCCAATGCGTTCTAGGTCTCTTATGGTCAATAAAAAACACTGCACATCGATCATTAAATCATCTAACATATCCACCGAACCACCCTCTCCTATTTGGGTCTCTATAAGGGCTTTAACAACGACCTCGTTAGCTTCAAGACACATATCGTCTATCGTAGAATCTCTGTTTTCTATTTCAAAACAAGCATCAACATTTTGATTTTTATACGCATCTATGGAATCATAAAGCATATCTAGAACTGCATTTCCTATTGAATTAATATCCACATCTGGAAATACATTCTTTTGAGAATCTATAGTGTAATCTCCCAAATTAACTGCAAGGTCTCCAACACGTTCTAGGTCTGTTATAATCTTAAACGACGACGCTATTAATCTCAAATCTCCAGCAACAGGTTGCTGTAGAGCAAAAAGATTGACACATTTAGATTCTAACTCAATATATATGTCATTTACATCTGCATCTCCAAAAATTACACTTTTTGCAAGTTCGGCGTCATTTCTATCAAGTGCTGTAATCCCCATTTGAAGTCTCTCTGCAACAAGCTTCCCCATGGCTATAACGTCTTCTTGCAGTTGGTTCAATTCTTCTTGATAACTTTTACGTGCCATACATATTACCCAAAACCTCTCCCAATTTCATCATCCCTGATTGCTCCTTCTAATTTTTTTTCTAGTTTTTTATTTAAATCATAAAATTCCGTAGCTAGTATGTCCAAAGATTCAGGTCGGTTCCCAATCCCTCTATAATCTAACGGTCCATATGCTGGAGATTTCATCGCTACCATGACGTCTTCAAATAAATCCAATGGATTAGTTGGTGCTTCAGAATGGACTCTTATCGTTTCTTCAATTTTTTTAGTGGCTTTTTTAATTTCTATTTCTTCAGTAAATGGTTTTTGAATGGCAAAACGACCACCAACCTCCATGGGAAATTGGCCGTTAATCCCATCATCAATTTTACGAGCTAATTTTGCACCAAATCCTTGAATTTCAAATGGATTTTTCGCGTAAGTTTTAAGATGGTAAAGTCCACCTTTTGGATGGCATAAGTACAAATCTTCACCTATTCCTTTGGAACGTACTCCCGAGATAGCACGCCAATTTTGAGGATCAGATTCTTGTGCAATAAGTTCTTGCAATATATTTTGCCAATCACGAATTTGCATATACAAATTTATAGAATCCTTTGTGTATCAACATATCGGTGTATTCTTTTAAAAAGATTCTATCTTAGCTCACTTAATGTTGAATCTTAGTAATGCAGCAATTCCTCCCAACCCTATTAATTCTTCACCAGGGCCATATTCTTTAGATAATATTGTCACCTTTCCACCTTTATTCTCAATTATACTTATCAATTTATCTATATCTATATTCCACAATTCTCTCCCTGCACGTTCTTCTCTTAATTCATCATCAACAATCAATAAATTTTCCACTGCGCCATATTCTGCAGCCTCTATGACATCACCTATGCCATAAACAACAGCCCCTTCCATTTTCATTCTTTTTTTAACTTCTTCAATAATTTTAGATTCTTTTCCAATCCTTGTCCTAGTGACAATATCTTCAACCGTTTTACTCGATAGTATCTCTTGTATTCCTCTATCACCAACTGAACTCACTTCAACCAATGTAATCTTTTGAGCCAAAACACCATCTCTAGATTTAATATATTCCAACGCATTTTCTTTGGTAAAACCAGGCCCAGCAAGCAACACTATGTCTATCTCTATATTTGATAAAACTGATAAAATTTCTCCAAACATTTCTGTTCTATCTGAACCTTTTCCTTTTCCCGTGGACCCTGTTAAATGGGCTCTATTTTCAATTCCATATTGGTTTATACTTTGAATAAATGCTGACCCCTCTTCAATAGTAACAATAACTATATCTGGTGCTTCTCGGGCCTCTATGGCTTCTTCTATCCTTTTT
>CAWVSO010000060.1:0-5935 GCA_963932585.1 uncultured euryarchaeote | reverse complement strand
GAATATGCAGAAAAACATCTAAAGCCAACTTTTATTAAATAAATTAATTCTTATCCATTTCATTCGAAATTGTTTTTAGGCACGAATGCGCACAGTCGTTATGCCGAAAACTGATTCTTCTTTTTCTTGCAAGTTTATTTTTGTAACTGGTGGAGTCATGTCTGGACTAGGTAAAGGTGTCACTGCCGCCAGTGTGGGTCGATTATTAATAAATGCGGGATTTAAAATAACTGCAGTAAAAATTGATCCGTATATAAACGTCGATGCCGGGACCATGAATCCCTATCAACACGGCGAAGTTTATGTGCTCAAGGACGGCTCAGAAGTCGATCTAGATCTGGGAAACTATGAACGCTTCCTTGGAATAGATATGACTGGTTCTAACAACATCACCACCGGTAAAGTTTACCAACATGTTATCCAGAAAGAAAGAACTGGAGATTATCTAGGAAAAACTGTTCAGATAATCCCCCATATAACGGACGACATAAAAAAGAAAATAAGAAAAGTCGCTTTAGGAAATGATGTTTGTCTAGTCGAAGTTGGCGGGACTGTTGGAGATATAGAAAGTATGCCATTCCTAGAATCCCTCCGTCAACTTTCACATGAAGAAGATAAAAATTCTGTCTTATTCATACATGTAACTCTGGTTCCACGTTCTAAAAATGGGGAATTAAAGACAAAACCAACTCAACATTCTGTAAAAGAACTACGCTCCATAGGAATACAACCTGACATAATTGTTGGGCGATCAAATGTATCTCTAGATGATACTGTGCGGGAAAAAATCGCTCTTTTTTGCGACGTCCCATCAAATGCAGTGTTTTCAAATCCAGATCTGGATGATATCTATCAATTACCAATGTTACTTGAAACCGAATCGCTCGATGAATATGTGATGGAAAAGCTTAATCTGACTAAACGATCTCTCAAACAAAATAAAAGAGATACTCATTGGCGCGACTTGGTCACTAAACCAAAAAACAAACAAATAAACATAGCTCTAATAGGTAAATATGGTCTTGAAGATGCTTACATATCTGTCCATGAAGCTCTCAAACATGCTGGAATCTGGCACGGTACTAAAGTCAACACCTCTTGGATCCATTCTGAGACACTAGACGATGGAGATATTTCTTCACTTTCTCAGGTCGACGGCATAATAATACCTGGTGGATTCGGGTCACGTGGAACTCAGGGAAAAATTAATGCCATTCAACATGCTAGAGAATCAAATTTACCATATCTAGGTCTTTGTCTTGGATTTCAGCTCGCGGTTGTAGAATACTCTCGAAATGTCTTAGGTCTCAAAGATGCCCATTCTTCTGAAATCCAATCAGACACACCGAATCCTGTAATTGATTTATTGCCAGAGCAATACGATGTCAATGAATTAGGGGGTTCAATGAGACTAGGGGAGTTAGAAACTCAAATTGAAAAAAATAGCCTTGCGCATTCTTTATATGGGTCAACAGTATGCAATGAACGCCATCGCCACCGGTACGAAGTTAATCCCGACTATGCAAGCTTATTGGAGCAATCGGGTCTCAAATTCTCAGGAAAATCTGGGCATAGAATGGAAATTTTGGAATTACCGGGGCATTCTTATTTCTTTGGAACTCAATTCCATCCAGAATTCACTTCTAGACCTACTGCCCCAAGTCCTCCGTTTATAGGATTGGTAGCTGCAGTACTTAACAAAAATTCATCACCAACAAAAGGGAGAAAATAATCCTATGAATGACGTTAAAAAATTCATCGCCATAGCAGTAGATTCTATTAAAAATCAAGTGGGGTCTAATAAAGCCATAATGGCACTTTCAGGCGGAGTAGATTCTTCCACTGCAGCAGAATTGGCACATCTATCAATCGGTAAAAATTTAATACCTGTCTATATCGATACAGGCCTAATGCGAGAAAACGAGACCGAAGAAATAAAAAAATTATTCGAGCATATGGAAGGTTTTCGCGTCGTTTATGCCGAAGAAAGATTCTTCAAATCTCTTTCGGGATTGACTGACCCCGAAGAAAAAAGAAAAGCTATAGGGGCTACTTTTATACGAGAATTGGAAAAAGTGGCATCAGAAACCTCTGCAAAATATCTAATACAGGGTACTATTTTTCCAGATAAGATCGAGTCCGAAGGTGGTATTAAATCTCATCACAATGTAGGTGGGCTCCCCGAAATTTTTGAATTCGATGGCATAGTGGAACCTCTTTGCGATCTATACAAGGATGAAGTAAGAATCGTAGCAAACGAATTAGGGTTGCCACGATCTATATCTGAGAGAATGCCATTCCCAGGACCCGGACTTTCAGTCCGAATTGTGGGTGAAGTAACTCGGGAAAATGTATCTGTAGTTCGGGCTGCAAATTCTATAGTGGAATCTGAACTCAAAGATTATGCACCCTGGCAAGCATTCGCAGCTATAATTGGCAAAGCAACTGGCGTAAAAGGAGACAACCGTGTTTATGGGTGGATAATATCTATCAGATCTATTGATAGTAGAGACGGAATGACAGCAAGGGCACAAGAACTAGATTGGGATGTTCTTCAAAGAATTCAATCACGTATCATTGGGTCTTTACCTAGTGTAACTAGGGTGGTATACGATTTAACTCATAAACCCCCGGGGACTATAGAATACGAATGAAAATTCTATTTTTTGGACCTAGTGGGGACATTATGCCGGCCTTACGCGACGCCGGATTCGATATAATAGAACTACATAAAATAGAAAATATTTCTCCATCCGACGCTCTTGAAATTTCAAAAATAGATTTGCTTATAATAACTAATGTCAGTGATCCAACAACGATACTGTTATGCAAAGAACTGAATCCAAATATCACGGCTATTGTTTATTCTTCAGAAGATGTATCTGATCTATTACGATCTCAAATTGATTTTTCTCTAGATCCTCGTTTATTTTCTCCTACCCTGTTGGCAGAGGAATTATACTCTACATCTTCTTAGCCAATTCAATTACTAAATTTTTCCCCGTCGTGCTTGCTCCACCGTATGGCCGCATATTAACAAAATAATTTTTTCCACTCCCAATTTAACGGCATTTGAACTTCCAGGCAAACAAAATATTGGTGTTTGTTTTGATATCCCTGCCATAGATCTACTTGCCATTGAAAGTGCCCCTATTTCTTCATACGATAAATACCTGAACAATTCTCCAAATCCTGGAAGTTCTTTATCTAATATTGGTGAAATGGCTTCAACTGTAACATCATCTGGAGTCACTCCAGTCCCACCAGTGGTCACAATCATATCTACATCTTCTCGATTTACTAGCTCTGTTATTTTTTTCTCAATTTCATCTAAATTATCTTTAATCACGCCCCTCACAATATTCGTATGCCCTGCATTTTCAAATATTTCTGCCATAATCTGTCCACTTTTATCAGTATTTTCCGAACGTGTTGTGGATATTGTGATAATTGCAATTCTAAGGCTATTGAATTCACCAATATTCCCGCAGCTTGGGCCATCTTCAACTTTATCTATTTTCTTTTCTAAACTCATGTTTTATGAAAATCTCTATACATAGCAATTTCTAACCAAGGGCATAAATCTAACTGGCGGTAATATTGAGGATTGAATTGCAGGTCTTCATACCCAACCCACAGTATTCCAGTTATCTCTTCAGGATCTGGGTCCACTTTTATATCTGTTAATGTTGCCTCTACAACTGTACAAACTTCCCATTCCAATCCTTCATTAGGGTAGTAGCTTTTATATTCAAATTTATCTGTAATCTTTAAATCTTCATATTGAGATGAATCGACGCCCAATTCAGCTTCTAGACGTTTCTCAGTTGCTTCTATCTGACCTTCTCCAGGTCTAGGGTGGGATGCAACAGTGCCATCCCAATATCCTCCCCATAATCTTTTATCTGGACTTCTCTGTGCTAGCAATAATCTCCTTTCTTCATCAAACAGTAGACAAGTAAATGCGCGATGACGAATTCCATCCCCTGTGTGGGCCTCTAATCGATCTACAATTCCTATTTCCACATCCTCTGAATCAACTGCTACAACTTGTTGTTTAGTTCCTTGGATCTTTTTATCACCATGGCTCATATGTAAAATAAAGTCGACCTGACTGATACCTCCTTCGAAATGCAAAAATAATTGCATTACATTACATTCTTCTATTATTTTGATCTCTAATGTTCCATATATCTTCTATAATAACTATAAACAATCTCATTATTTATCACACGTAACATAAAACCTTATCATGCCCCCCAACTTCATCTAAACATAATGGCAGATGCTTTTCTTGCTTTAGAGAACGGAGATGTATTACAAGCCCGTTCTAGGTCTCCAGGATTGGCACATGGGGAACTTGTTTTCACAACTTCATATTGTGGCTATGAAGAAAGTTTAACAGACCCCTCCTATGAAGAACAGGTTCTTACTTTCACATACCCACTAATTGGAAATTACGGTGTCAATCCTAATAGATTCGAGTCAAATAGAGTTCATCCAAATGCTGTAATCGCCAGACAGCTCACAGATTCAATTTCCAATTGGCTCCGCACTGAATCAATACCTGCGATCGACACACTAGACACTCGAGAACTTGTTCTGGCAATAAGAAATTATGGTGCAATGCGTTGCGGCATCGCAGCAGGAAAAAATGTAACTCCTGAAGATGCAATCTCTGAACTCGATAAGTGCCCATCAATGGGTGAACACTCAAATATTGGTTTCCAAGTAAGTGTGCCTCAAACGATTGTTCATCCAAACAATGGCCCCCGAGTATCATTAATCGATTGCGGAGTAAAAAAATCCATTATCGATTCATTCCTCAACCGAAATATCAACCTAACCATTCTTCCTTATAATGCATCTATCGATGATGTCGCAGATACTTCTCCAGATTTACTCTTCGTATCAAATGGACCAGGCAACCCTGAAAACTTCACTGATGCAATTTCTTTAGTAAACAACTTAGCAGGGGAATTACCAATAGCCGGAATATGTCTCGGTCAGCAAATAATCGCACTTTCACTTGGAGGAAAAACAGAAAAAATGAGCTTTGGACATAGAGGAACAAACCAACCTGTATTAGATTTATCTACAAATAAGGTTGTAATGACAACTCAAAATCATGGGTACATGGTATCAGAACCTGGTGAACTTGAAATTTCACAAATTAATGTGAATGATGGGACTTCAGAAGGACTTTCTAATACTAATTTATCCATTATAACAAGACAATATCATCCAGAAGCCCACCCAGGCCCACATGATACTTTGAATTTCTTCGACGATGTACTTTCTTTAATATAATTGTATTATGCAACTTAGTCTCTCGTTTTATAACAAAAATTAATACAAT
Organism: uncultured euryarchaeote; assembly: GCA_963932585.1. GTDB lineage: Archaea > Halobacteriota > Halobacteria > Halobacteriales > Hikarchaeaceae > Hikarchaeum. The sequence continues at coordinate 576 of CAWVSO010000060.1, read as the reverse complement.
TATGTTCATTTCACCCGCCATGCCAAAACCGATACTCTTAATTGCTTTTTTTGGAAATAAATTCATTGTGTACATTTTCCATATGAAGTTTTATCATCTATTATGAAGACAAGTCAATTTCCCAAATCTGTAATAACACGACGTTCAATGATCAAGATGTCTTCAATCGCGACATTTTCTGTATTTTCCATTTCTGGAATTGCAACCGCAGCTGAAGCATCTAATTCTGCCGCTCCAGTAGCTGTGGCAGAGACACCACCAACGTCATCCGATCCACAAACACACACAGTTAGGATGACCGACGGCATGATTTATGACCCCGAAGTCATTACAATTTCTCCTGGTGATACAGTAAAATGGATTAATGTGGGTGCAATGGGGCATTCAATAACTGCATACGAAGATAAAATTCCTGCAGAATCTCCCTATTGGGCGTCTGGCGATTTCGAATCAGAAAACGATGCTAGGGGCGATTATCCAATTGGAAACATAGCTAAAGATGAGTCTTATTCACACACATTTGATGCTGAAGGCGAGCATGAGTATTTTTGTATACCTCATGAATCAATTCAAATG
>CAWVSO010000059.1:0-6018 GCA_963932585.1 uncultured euryarchaeote | reverse complement strand
AAATCCCCTATTTGATTTGATTGAATATTATGAATGGACAAGTTCCCATCTTTAAAATCTGAATTATAACCAGGAATTTCAAATGGTTTTGAATTTGTTTTGACAGTGAGTGTGCATTCTTTGCCAAAGTTATTGACCAGATCGGATGGAGCTCCAGTAGCGATTATATTCCCATCAAGTATAACCCCCACCCTATTGGCCAGATGCTCAACTTCATGCATATAATGTGTAGTTAAAAAAACAGTGACCCCTTCCAATGCCATATTTTTTATGAGCTCCCATATTTCGAATCTTCCAGCTGGATCGATTCCTGTTGTGGGTTCGTCTAGAAATATAATTTCTGGGTCATTAACTATAGAAATTCCAACACATATTCTACGTTTTTGTCCCCCAGATAATTCGTAGAATTTTTTATCGGATTGAGAAGACAATCCTATTTTTTTAAGAATTTCTTCGGGGTCATTTTTAACCCCGTATAGCCTGGAAAAATAAGATATTAACTCTAGAGTAGTTAGATGAGTAGGTGGTTCAAATGATTGAGGTAAAAGTGAAATTCTAGATTTATCCAGAATTTTTAAGTCTTCTTCAAATAAATAAATAGATCCAGAATCATGTGATTTTGCCCCAGTAATACAATTGATAAGAGTTGATTTTCCAGATCCATTTGGGCCTATTAAAGCGAATATCTCACCCTTATCTATAGATAATGAGACCCCATTTATAGCTGAAAAACTAGAATAAGATTTTCGGATATTAATGGTTTTTATTACACTCATTGAATAGAGAATGGCAGGGGAAGGAATTAGGCATTAGGGTTTTGAAATATAGAAAGAGATTATGCTTCTTGAAAATATATATATAGATGATCAAAACGGATTGAATTATGAGAGTATTAGAAACGATTGAAACTAGAATCGAAATAAGAGAATTTAAAAAAAAAGATGTCGATAAAGAAATTAAATTGAGAATTCTTGAAGCAGGAAGACTTGCCCCGAGTGGGTTAAATGTTCAGCATTGGCACTATATAATAATCGAAGGCGGTGATGAATTGAAAAAATTATCGGATGTTAGCCCAACTGGAAAATGGGTTAGTGGTTCTAATTTTGCAGTGGTTACAGTAACAGATCCCAAATATAAATTTAATGAGATTGATGCTGGAAGAGCAATTTCTCAGATGCAGTTGGTTGCATGGGATAATGGCATAGGGTCTAGATTGTATACAATAAAAATCAAAGATCAAAAAAAAGCTAAAAGTCTTCTTAAAATTCCAGAAGAATATGACTTAACAGCAGTTGTGGGGTTCGGGTACCCAATTAAAAAAATTAAAGGACGGAAACAAAGAAAGGAGATGAATGAAGTTGTTAGTCAAAATGAATTTGGAAAAATATGGGAATTTTAAAACTCGCGCTTGGGCAGATTGAAAAAAAGCAATAAAACTATAGAAACAAATACCAAAGTTGAGATGCCATAAGATTGGTGTGTAGACATTATTAACGAGAATGAAATCCCAGAGATTCCACCTATATAAGTGCCTACTAATGGCCAAGTACAACTCACGCATGAAAATATTCCAAATAGCCCAGATAAAGCAGATTTGTTAAATTGAAGTACAGATCTATAAACTAAATATGATAGAGATAAATATCCCACCAATTGGAATAAAAATACATATACTGAGATTAAATTTCCAGTATAGAAGAGTGCTGGTGCCCACCCAGGAGGTATAGAAGAAATTACTACTCCAAATCCAAAGTTGTGATCGGAGGGCACATGTCCATGGAAACTATGCCCAAATGTCAATATAGAACTAAAATAAGATAGGATGCAAAAATACACAACTCCAAGGAATACAGAAGGAACTTTTTTTCTGGAAGTGACAGAAGTTGGTTTTAATAAAATTACAACCATAATTCCAACATTGATCCAAATGAAAGGGTAAACAAGGACTAAAGGATCAGTTAGTACTATATTTGGAGAAGAAGCATAGATAATTGTTAGAAGCAGTTCTAAAAATAATAGTAGAGATAAGAATAAGAAAATTGATCTGTATTTTTGCGAGAGAAGTTGGCTATAGTTCATGAATAAGTCACAATAATGATTCCACAATGATTGCCACTAGTAACATCCCAAGATAGATATTTGAAGCGAGAAAAGAATTCATTGCAGATTTCCTAGATGGATCATAATGCAGTTTGATTATTGCCAAAAGGAATATTGTTGAAAATACAATATTAATGGAAAATAAAAACCAAGTGAAACCATTATTTATGAGAAATAAAAATATGAAAATAAGTGTTGCTCCCGTATAAAATATAATATGTTTTTTTGTTGCAGAGTCCCCATGGACCACAGGAAACATAGGCAGCCCAGCATTCTTGAAATCAGTTTTATATGCTAATGCTAAGTTATAGAAATGGGCAGGTGTCCAGAAGAAAATTATAAGTGCAAGTATAATTACATTCAATCCAATTGTATTGGTTACGGCGACAGATCCAATAATGACAGGGAATGACCCAGCTAGCCCCCCAATAACAGTGTTTTGTACTGTGTTGGGCTTTAATATCAGAGTATACACCACACTATAGTAAACAATAGCAGTCAGTCCAAGAACGGCTGCATAAAAATTCATTAGATTGAAAATAAAAAATGAACTCAATGTAAGAAATATTCCAAAAATCCAAGCATGAGACCTATTTATACGACTATTTACTAATGGGCGATTTGAAGTTCGAACCATGTTTTTGTCCGATTCGGATTCGAGTAAGTGATTGAAAGTCCCACTAGCTCCGATTGCCAGTACGCCTCCTAAAAGTGTCAGGAATACGTCTGAGATGGATAAATATGGACCCGAACTTACAGCCATTCCAGACAAAGCTACTAAACATAGAAGCCACATCAATCTAGGTTTTGTTAAACGGAGGTAATCTATTGCTATGTTTGAAGAATTAAATCTTAAAATTTGAGGAAGTTGAGATAATAAATTTTGTTTTGAAGAACTTAGAATAATTGGTTCATCTAACATTTCTAGCGAGGATGTTTTGAATTCCAAAACTAGCGCAAGTGCCACCAGTAGAATTGAAAAGATTATAATATTGAAAATAGGATTATGAATTACATACAATCCCAAACCATCATAAGGAATTAATTCTGTCAATAAAGAGTTTAGATAGATTAATTGAGAATCGTCAATATAAATCGTCTCTATTAAATCTACAATGGAAAATAATAAATATAAAATTGCCCCTGCCCAAATCAATAATTGGGCCCTAAGTGGAACGTCTCTATGAAGAAACGCCACGAAAAATGTTAAAAAAACCATTAAGATTGTAGAAATATGATAAAAGGAATATAAAGATGTTTGAATGGTTTTTGCAGTGGAAAGTCCATAAATGCCAATGCAAGCAAATGCAAGCAAATAGACAGGGAATGTCTGTTCCTTTTTAACCATTTATGAAAGATTAAACTACGCACCTATTTAGACACAACGAGTTGGATTTAAAAATTAATTAATTAATAAATTATTTTATATAAACATCATTGAATTGAATAGGATGCTGCAAGAGTCAATGCTAGTGCTGCACCTAGTCCAATGAGGATTAAGTAGCTTAGAGAAGCAGGTTCATATCGCAAATGTTGGAAGTATCCTGCAACTAATAAAGCTTTGACTAAGGATAAAATAATGATAAGCCAGAATGCGAACCAATACATTGTTTCTAGCCATCCAGCGAACTCGATGAGGACCTGTACCGTTGCAGAGATAAACAATGCAACATATATGAAAGTGTATAATTTGAGTGATACCATTTTTAATTACCTCACAATATGTAAAACAATGGGAAAAGGAATAGCCAGACAATATCAACAAAATGCCAATATAGTCCAAAGTATTCTATTGTCCTATTGTCTTCTAGATACGCCCCGTTCCATGCACGATAGATAAGCCATAGTGTGATCACAAGACCACCTATTACGTGGGCCCCATGGAGACCAGTTGTTAGGAAAAACGTGGAAGTTTTTACATTTGTTGAAAGCCAAAGACCATGATGGTATAAATGGTTCCATTCAATTCCTTTATTCATGAGGAATCCAACGCCCAAGAGGAATGTGGCGGTTAAAGCTGCAACAACACCATATCTGTTTTTCTTTTCTGCAGCAACAAGAGCCAAAATTACGGTGAAACTACTAGTTAAAAGCAGATAAGTATTTATTAATCCGGGGAGGACATCGTCGGGCACAGGCGTCCAAGCAGTCCACCCATAAGCAACACGAATGAAGATTGCAGATCCTATGAAAGCTCCAAATAATACGACATCAGATGCCAAAAAGAGCCAAACCCCAGTTTTCATATTTTCTACATCTTTGAACGGCCATGCTTCGCCAAATCCACCTTCGGGGCCTTGGAATCTTTGGGCCCCAAATCCTATCATGGAAATGGAGAATATCAACAACCCAATTACAAAAAGGGATGAATATAGATTGGATCCGGTGTTTATTCCAGATAGACCAAGTAGGAAAAAGAATACCCCTATGGAAATGAAAAACGGCCATATGCTCGCATGGGTTTCTATGTGCTGTGTTTTTTGTTCATTTTTCATGAAGTGTTTCACCCCCATCTGTTTTGATTTTTTTCTCTGGTAAAAATTCTAAAAACCCATTTTCATATGTTGGCGTCCCTTCCCAATTTTCCAAAGGTGGTGGTGACGGGAGGGACCATTCTAGGGTAGAAGCATATTTCCAAGGAGAGTCGGGTGCATCTTCGCCAACGAAAAGGCTTTTGTAAAAATTGTATAGCATTACAGCAAAAGATAGAGCTAATATGAATGCCCCAATGGTTGCGATTTGATGCCAAGGTATCAAAGATGGGTGATATGTGAAAACCCTTCGAGGAGTTTCCCAGGCGATAAATAATGGGAAATATAAAAGATTGAATCCAATGAAATATAGTATGAAACTTATTTTTCCAATAAATTCGTCGTACATTTTACCAGTTATTTTAGGATACCAATAATAAATCCCAGCAATAAGTCCAGTTACACCACCTACCATGACATAGTGGAAATGTGCTACAACCCAATATGTCCCTCTGAATTCATAATCAAGGACTACAGCTCCAAGGAAGACACCAGTTATACCTCCAACTATGAATAATATGAGCCCACCAAAAGCAAATAGAAACGGAGTAGTGAATTGGATTTTACCTTTTACTAATGTATAGATAAGTGAAAACACCATCAGATCGAACGGAAGAGATATGCCGATAGTTGTTATCATAAAGATTGTTTTTACTTCAAGATTTATTCCAGTGAGGAACATATGATGCATCCAAACAACGAAGCTCTGGATAGTTACAAGAACTAGTGCTGCTATGAACCATTTCCTACCTACAATTCTACGCCCAGTAAATGTTTGGAAGATTTCAGCCATGGCACCCAGTGCTGGGAAAAACACGATATACACTTCAGGATGGCCGAAGAACCAGAACAAATGAGTCCATAAAAGAGAACCCTGAGTGCCTGCACTAGAAAAATAAGTTGTCCCCAATATTCTATCGGAAGATAATATCATTAATGCCGCAAGGAGTGATGCGAAAGCGAATAGCATCATCCATACAGTTAATAGAATGGTCCATGTGAAGAGGGGCATGTTAAGTAGAGTCATTCCCTTTGCACGCATTCTATGTATGGTGGTTAGGAAATTAACAGATCCCGCTGTGATTGCGACTGAGAAAATAAATAAAGCTAAAATTGCAGATGTTGCGCCTATTTGAGGAGTAAATGTAGGTACGTTCAACGGTGCATATACAGTCCAGCCTCCGTTAAATGTCCCTCCTTGGAAAAATGACACCCCTAGAAGGATACCAGAAATTAAATACAGCCAATAACTTAAAGCATTTAGGCGGGGGAATGCTAGATCTTTTGCACCAATTTGTAGAGGCACTATATAATTCGCAAATCCAAACGCGAATGGAGAAAGGAACCAAAATACCATTATCAAACCATGAGCAGTAACTGACTGGTT
>CAWVSO010000058.1:0-6191 GCA_963932585.1 uncultured euryarchaeote | reverse complement strand
GAAAATCTTTCAAAAAGAGTTATAAAAAAACTAGGATTTAAACACATACCTTTAACGACTCAAATAAACCCCGGAGATGATCTTGCAGTTCTATTTTCAATGATACAAATTATAAATCAAATAATGATAGATTTGAATCGCGATATGTGGATGTATATTTCGAATGATCAGATTAAACTCGGACAGGTAAAGGGAGAAACAGGATCTTCTACAATGCCGCATAAAATAAATCCGATAGAATTTGAGAATGCAGAAGGAAATCTGAGTAAAGCAAATAGTGATTTGAAGTTTCTTGCTGAATCGATAGTAGTTTCTAGATTGCAACGTGATTTAGTTAGTTCAACTATAAAAAGAAACATAGGATCGGCATTTTCACATTGTTTAATTGGATATGTTAAAACTAATAAGGGACTTTCTAAAATAAAACCAGATGAGAAGAAGATGGCTAAAGATATTTCAAAAAATGTAGAGGTGTTAAGTGAAGCATATCAAACTATATTGCGCAGAGAAGGACACAGTGATGCATATGAGATATTGAAATCTAAGACAAGAGGGAATAAATCATCTATAGAAGATTTACATGCCATGTTAGATGGATTGGAAATTAAAGATTCAACTAGGGATGAACTTAAAATGTTAGTTCCAGAGGAATATTTTGGATTGGCAAATAAATTAGTTGATCGTATGAACTAATTCCTTTTGCCGAGAAGTTCTGATTTGTGCCGCATGACCCAATAACTAGATCCAGTTAAGAGAAGACTGATAGAAGAAAAATAAAATATATTTTGAGATGTAAGTGCATGATCGGGGGAGACCAAAATATAAATTAATCCTTCTCCTAAAAGAAGTAAAAAAATAAAAGTTAGGATTGAAATTATTAATGATTTTTTGATCGATTCCAATCCTGTTTTTGTTGAAATTGTAGTAATTCCGTCGAGATATATAATAGATGCCACAAAAGAAATTGAAGTTCCAAGAACATAGAGAGGGATTCTAGAAAAAATATCTACAGGACGGAAGAGTAGAAGAGAAAGTAGACCCAACAAACAAATGAGAAGTGTCAAACTACAAGTAACCAATCCAATCCCAGTTTTACTTACATTGATGCTAGATGAAGAAGAAGTTCGAGACCTCATAACGAACAAAACAGAGAGCCATGGATAAAAAATAGATGTTTTTCCTGGAAAAGGGGAAAATATTTTTTTGTTTCAGGAATGAGCTAAAAATGCCTAAGTATTCATTTCTAAAATAATTTTTGATAGAATATTTGTAGATTTTACTACATCGGATATGCGAACATATTCACGGTCAGAATGGGCAACTGCCCCGGTTGAATCTGTTAAATCCCCTGGTCCAAAAATAACAGTTGGTGCAAGTTTTGCGAAATAAGATGCCTCGCTTGCAGCTGTGAATGGTCTTATTCGAGTTTTACTTATTTTTTTGAAAGACTCGATTAGTTTTGTATTGGGTGGTGTAAAGAAAGGCTCTAGAAAAGGAGTTTCTCTAGGGGACATAGTTACTGAAATTTTTGCCCAAGATGGAGTGAAATCTGAAAGATAGTTTTCTAGAGAATTTTGAAAACTAAATGCAGATTCTGGTGGAACACTTCTACGATCTACAATGATTTCGCATAGAGAAGGTATTTGATTTGAGGACTCACCACTTTTGATTAAAGTAGGAGTTAGCAGAGGAGAACCTAAAAAATCATGAGAACTTGAAGAGTTATGCGTGTCGAAATTTTTTAGAGCATTTATTATGCGAGTCGATGCGTTGATGACATTTTTATGCAGGTGGGATTCTGCAGCATGTGAACTTTTACCATGAACAGATATTTTGGCTTCAAATCTTCCTTTTGATGCATTGCAAATGTCGAGTCCAGTTGGTTCTCCTACTATGTATGCATCAGGAGGGTGATCAAAATGTAATGCGTTTGCTCCAGAAGATGTACGTTCTTCGTCTGGGGTTATAGCCAACGTGAGTCTTCCGGGGGGAGAAGTATTAAGAAATGCATGGAACAGAACAGCTATCTGCCCTTTGGCATCACAAGATCCACGCCCATAAAGCATGTCGCCATCAATGGTTGGAGGGATATAAGGAGGAACGGTATCCATATGTGTATTTAACACTATGTGAGGGGACCCAGAACCCTTAGTCGCGATGATATTTCCTGCAAAATCTACATGTGGATTTTCTCCGTGATGAAGGAGAGTTGAAACAAGAAAATCACGGATTTCAGAAACATCATCGTGAGAGGGAATACTTACAGATTGTTCAAGAAAATTGATCAAATCGAACTGCACCATTATACGTGGAGTTCTCCGGAAAACTGTTTTATTGCCGGGCCTTTTAAAATTGCTTCTCCATTTTTTTGAATTAGTACCGTAAGATTCTCGCCGCCATGTTGCTTTATTTGTATAGGAACATCATATTGGAGATTTTTAAAATGATGTAGAACAGAAGCTATTGCTACAGCACCTGTTCCACATGCTAATGTGAATCCTTCAACTCCTTTTTCGAATGTTTTTTGTTTGAATCCTGTTTTAGTTTTTTGTGCAAAGGTAACATTTATTCCGAGTGGAAAAATTGAAGAATTCCTAATTTCAAATGCTTTAGAGGGTAATGATATTTCATCTATGTTATCGACAAATATCACAGCATGTGGAGCACCAGTATTTACTAAAGTGATATTGAAACCGAATAATTCTTGATCCAATGTAAAACTATCAGATGTCACAGGAATATTAATCGTTTCAAATGATGCCATGCCCATAGTAGTTGTCACCTGATCATTAGATACTTGAGCAGAGAAAGTTCCAGCTGGCGTTTCTATGATCATAGAAGATATATTTAAAGAATCGCTAGCCCACTTTGCCACACATCGAAGAGCATTGCCGCACATAGAACCAATAGAGCCATCGGGTTGTCTCAAATCCATGACGATATTGAGATTTGATATATTCTGATTGGTTGTTAAAAATAGAATTCCATCTGCCCCAATCCCTTCTTCACGATTGCATTCTTTTATTGATAGAATGGAACGGTCGGGTATTTGATCTAGATTTTTAGAAATAAGTATAAAATCATTTCCTGCACCGTGGTATTTTTCGAAGGGTATCACAGCCAAGAGGCCTCTCTTTCATGAGAATACAGATCTTCAAGTGTCTCTCTTTCTCTGATTAAAGCTGTATTGTTACCATCTATTGCAATAGTGGCAGATTTGGGAAATGAATTGTATTGACTTTCCATAGATTCGCCATATGCACCAGCATTTCCAATGGCCAGTATATCATCTATTGAAGAATTTTCTATAGCCATATCCACCCCCAATATATCTGCACTTTCGCAGATCGGGCCAGTTATAGTTACGTTTGATAAATCGGGCCCTTTGTTTGTTGAGGTAATATTTTTTATATCATGAAACGAGCCATATAGTGCGGGTCTAATTAGTGTATGCATGCCCGCATCTACTCCAATAATGGTGTTAGATTGAGTGGATTTGATAGTATTGATTCTGGTGAGAAGTATACCAGCATCTGCAACTAAATATCGCCCAGGCTCTATAATTATTTTTGCGTTTGTAGTACCGATAGCATCAAGTGCTGCTGCGGAGATTTCAGATAAGTCAAGAGGTAAATCATTTGGATGATATGGAACTCCAAATCCCCCTCCAATGTCAATAAATTCTAGGTCAATGGAAGAAGATCTAGCTATATTTCCAAGAGTTGAACAAAGACTCTGATGAACTTCTAAATCATCAGAAGATATCCCGCTTCCTGCATGTGCATGAATACCCACTATATTGAATTTATTTGGAGAAATATCAGATAATAAATCCAATGCTTGTTCGGGGGAAAATCCAAATTTAGCATCTGAACCAGTTTCGACATATTTGTGATGTCCTGCACCAGATCCAGTGTTTATACGAAGACATATTCGACCAGTATAGTTGAGCTTTGAAAGTCGATCCAAAGAATCATGAGATCCAATATTGATGGTTATATTAGGAAGAGAAGATGAAAATTTCAGATCAAAATCTGGCGGATTAACTGCCGTATATAGTAATTTATTAGAAGGTGCACCCGATAACATTGCCCTATGAAGCTCTCCGGCTGAGACGCATTCGATTCCAGCACCTAGTTCGACTAGTGTTTTTAAAACTGATCCCGAAGTATTGGCTTTTGCTGCGTAATATATATCCGCATATGAGAATGCAGAAGACAGCCTATTATAATTTTGACGAATGCGGCTAAAATCGATCACATAGGATGGGGTTCCATGTTCATTGGCTATATTGATTAATTGTTCGTATGACCAATCTGAGATGGATCTATAATTTTTCATAGTGACATCACTTTCTTAAGGTTTTTTCTTTTTTAGATGCAATTTTCGTGGAATCCTCTATATGTAATGCCACAACTGCTGGTTTAAAAGCACCTCCTCCTTTGAAGAGAGGATGATCTCCCACATCAGAAGGTACGAAACGTGTGAATGCACGGCGATTTTCTGGGATATGTCCGTAAATTATTTCTTCAGAAACTAGATCGTAAATAGGTATACGGGGTGTGAGGAGTGTGTTTTCTGCGACTACGGTTCCTTCCCCCACAATAAAACCACTAGTGACACGGCAACCGGCACCTAAAGAAACATTGTTTTCAATGATTACAGGAGTATTTTCCACAGGTTCTAGAACACCACCAACAACGCTGTTGGCACCTAGTTTAACGTTGTTTCCCACTTGTGCACAAGAACCAACTACATCGTTTGAATCCACTAGAGTTCCATCTCCAACTGATGCCCCTATATTTACAAAACAAGGACTCATTAAGATTGCATTTGAACCAATATGAGCCCCTCTCCGAATAACAGTTCCAGAGGGAGTATTGCGAGTGCCGCGTTGAGAAAAATTGGACGTGTCTGCCAAAGGCAATATATCATTATATATTGTATTGCCGTAAGAAAGTGGTCCTTTCTCTCTGAGTGAGAAATTTAATAAAATCCCATGCTTGACCCAAGTATTTGCATTCCAACCTTTGGTTGTTTTTTCCGCTGCCCTGATAGAACCGGATTCCAACTCATCTAAGAAATTATCTAGAAGGGATATGTCATCTTGAGTTGTCGCGATGTGTGACGAGTTTCCAGAGTTATGCAGATTCCAAAGTTTAGTTATGTTATTTTTCAGATTCATATAGATACCTCAAGTACATCTTCAAAGCCATACCACCCAGGAGAACGTTCGGAGATCCAGATTGCAGAATCTACTGCCCCAGATGCATACACTCCACGATTTTCTGCACGGTGAGTGAGAATAATAGACTCATCATTTCCAGAGAATATTATTTCATGTTCTCCATGTGAATTTCCTGCCCTACGAGAATGTATTCCAACTTCTTTTAGTTCGCGTTCGTGGCGCCCATGTCTGCCATATATAGGATGAAGGTTTTGTATTTTTTGGTCAAGGCGATTGAAAATGGATAATGCAGTTCCACTAGGAGAATCTATCTTCATATTGTGGTGCGTTTCTGTTATTTCTATATCATATTTAGACAATATACCAGATATTGCGTCTATTGCCAATAGAATAGATGAGATTCCCCTAGAAAAATTAGCTGAAAACAGTATAGGGATTGAAGTGCTAAGTTTATTTAATTGGGAGAATTGTTCTTCTGTGAACCCGGTTGTCCCGATTACTATTGGTATTGAAAGTTGTGCTGCGGATTCAGCGAAGAATAGGCTTGATTCGGGAGTGGTAAAATCTATTAAAACATCTGCATTTGATTCGGATAATCTATCCATAAAATTGGCATTGTTGCACACATCGACACCTGGAAGAATACTGTAGTTTGAGAGTTCAAATGAAGTTTTTTGAGAAGTTGTAAAGGCTATAGAAACAGAATCTCTGCGAATTATTTCTGCTATAGTAGCCATACCCATACGTCCAGTTGTTCCAGTTACTACGATGTTCATATATCTTTCTCTATTTTATCTAAATCGTCTAAAAGATTAAGTAGTTTTTCTCGGTTGGGATCAGATATTCTTGACATTGGAAGCCTGAAGAATGGTGGCGAATTATATTTAACAGACATTGCTTCTTTTATAGGTATAGGGTTAGACTCTATGAAGAGTCCACGAAAAATAGGTAAAAGTTTACGGTTTAATTTCAGGGCCCTATTGAAATCGTGACTATGCCCAGG
>CAWVSO010000057.1:0-6303 GCA_963932585.1 uncultured euryarchaeote | reverse complement strand
GGTGGAATGCAATAAATACCCAGTTATTCCATCTATGATCATGCTATTATGAGGCTCATTCATGCCGATAACTGGCCTCCCAGTTGCCATTGCTTCTAGTGCGGGTTGATTCCAACCATCAGATTGTGAAAGATGACAGAATGCAGTGCAAGATTTATAGAGACCTATGAGTTGTTCTGCAGAAACGTTTCCGTGAAAATGCACATGGGATTTAGTTCCATTTTGAGATGTCTTGCGTTCTAGAATAGAACGCTGAGGGCCTTCCCCGACTATATCTATTTGGACATCCGGGATTTCTTTGATGATAGTGGGTAATGCATTTATTAGTGAATCGATTCTTCGCCTCTGAATTAAACGACTGACAACTAAAATACGCGGAGAAGTTGGAAATGCAGTATGAGAGAATATGTTCTGATTGACACCATAAGGTATTACACCTATATTTTCGATAGGCAAATTGTCAGAATAGTATTGTTTTGCAGATTCATTTACAGTTATAAGTCTATCTGGCGAAGATAGCGTCTTCTTGAATTTTGGCATGTATAGAAGAGACTTGCCTATTTTTCTGAGAGTGGGAGATTTCAATATCCCATTTACTTCATCACTTAAACGAGGATGTGGCATTTCACACATGCCTATTAGAAAAGGAAAATTAGAATTTTTTGCCAATTTTGCTAGAGGCGTGTATTCTGGCTCATGAAAGTATAAATGGGACAGTATTGTTTCTGCAGAATCATCTGTGTAATTTCCAATAAGATTTTTGACTTCGTTGAAAGAATTTACAGAGATTAATTTGAGAGATGGATTTACAGAGTGAATTAGATCAGTTCCACGAGAAAATGAGATTACTTCTATATTTTTTATACTAGCAATTGAAGATAATAATTCATAACCAATACTACCAATTGCACCGCCATAATAACTATGATGGTCATTTAATCTAAGAAGTGAAAGATTTATAATTCTCAAGTTTCAGACACCTCTTTGTATACTTCTAGAGTTTCTCTTGAAGTTTTTTCCCAGGAAAATTTATTACTTCTTTCTAGAGCTTTTTCATCAATTACCGCATCCATTTTTTTAAGAATGTGACTGCATAATTTAGAAAGTTTAACATTATCCATATCGATTGCTTCATTTGGCCCAAGAATTTCAGGTATGCTTGCACGATCGTTTGCCACAGTTGGAACTCCGCACGCCATAGATTCCAATATGGGAAGTCCAAATCCTTCATAATCAGAAGTATGCAAGTAAAGATTTGCAGAATTGTATAATAATGGTAATTTGTTTTCAGGAATCCACCCCATATTTATAACCCCATCGAGGGGCAGATGATCCCCATATCCAATTTTTAACAATTGTATTTTGGGATTTATTTTTCGGAGTTCATGTAAAATTTTTCCCGCGATGTCCATGCGCTTATGTTTTTGATTGGAGGATGCCACCAGGACATATATTCCATTTGGATCTAATCCTAGTTTGATTCTAGAATCTATTTTTTCCATCGGATAAAAGACTGAATGATTCACGCCTTGATGGATTACATGTATCATGCATGGGTCGATATCTATATGCCTTAGAATTTCTTTCTTGGTGAAATTTGAGATTGCGATTATACCATCAGATTTTTTAAGCGCAGAGGGGGTCAATTTCCATTGAATTTTAGTGGAAATATCATGATTATTTTCAGAGATGAGTGGAAGTATATCATGCACGGTTACTATGAAGTTACTAGGGTTTGAAAAATAAATTGCAGGGGCAATTGTCTGGAAAGTTGCGTGCACAATATCAGAATTTTGAGTACGATAATCTAGTTTCCAAGATAATGCCGTCGAACCTAGAAGTTTGTTTTCACTGCGGAATATTCGGCTCACATGCCCAGGTATTAGAGACCCGATACCAGAAAAAAGTTCATCCTCATATCGCCTGGTTGCGAACATGGGATGGCTTTGTTTAGATATGTTCCAATGTGTTACTTTCATGGAGAGATGTTTTAATGCACTTTTGAATGACCATAAAAAGATCGGTTCTGGTGATTTTTTCTTGTAACATAGCAGAGGTGTTAGAGTTATATAAGATGCACTAGAAATATGAATGACACTATTGAGAAAATAAACGTATTAGATAACGGATTCCGTTTAAATTTACTCCGGTAAGGGATTCAAAATGAGAAAGTAGGAATTCCTCTTCAGGGCCAATTGATTCGGATACTATGATCGCTATGAAATATACAAATGTGAAGAGAATGGATGACAGTAATAAGCCAGTATTATTAAGAGATAAAACTACAAATAGAACATATATAGAACTTGCAGCTATGGTTGCAATAGTTCCAAGCTTTATAAGAGGTTTTGAAAAGGGCAAGATTCCCGTCATTCGATAAAGTGCCATGGAATTAAGTAGATTTATGCACACATAAGAGACTGTTGTCGCTATTGCAGCACCAACAAAAGAATACTCAGGTATTAGAAGTATATTCAGAATTATATTGAGAATTCCCGCGACGGTGCTGTTAAATAAGAGATATTTTGTTTTCCCAAGTGCGAGTAATGTTGTTTCGTTGAGTCCAGTGATGGCATTAAAAAGAAACCCTATAGATAGAATTGAAAGTCCAACGCTACCGGAGATATAAGCATTTCCGAAAAAGAACTGGATTAGTACCTCAGGAAAAAAGAAAAGGGCTAGAAATATAGGAAAAGTGGGAATAAATATCCATTTTGAAACTATGGAGTACATTTCTCTCATCCTTAGAAGTTTATTTTGTGAGTGTAACTCTGATAAAATTGGCATTGACAGAAAATTAAATGAATTGAGAAAGACAATTAGAAGAGCAGATAATGGAAAAATGACAGCATATATCCCTACTTCGGATGCGGTATGGAAATATGCTAATAAGATTGTGTCTGCGTCGACGAATAATAATGCCATCATAGTTGAAATTGCTAGAGGAGAAGAAAATTTGATTAAATCATTAAAATGGTATGCTGGTTCGACCCTATAGAATAGTTCAGTGTATTTGTAAATTGCATATATACCTACTAATGCAGTCACTGCATATGCCAATGTATAAGCCCAAGCTACTCGAATCGCAGAAACACCGAATATTAGAACTACAATTAACAAAGTGAACCGAGAAACTGGCAGGATTATGTTTTTTATGAACACAGTGGTGGAAGCACGTTTAATGCCTTGCAATCCTCCAACTACCATCCGTATGAATGCTGTGAAGGGCAATGCTATTGCGAATATTTTCAGAATAGGAGATAGAGACTCATTTGAAAATATAAAGATAGCAATTTGTTCTGAAAAAAAGAACAATATAGATCCAAAAATCAAAGATGTTAAGACAGTAATAGAAAATGCAGAAATAAGAATCCCTTTCCTGCTTTCTGGAGAGGTTAATCTAGGTAAATATCGTGCGAGTCCATGATGGAGACCTAATAAAACAAATGTTGTGGAAATTGAAAGAATTATTATCCCAATGGATACCAATCCATAAGCATAAGTCCCTAAAAAACGTGCAATGAAAATCTTTGCTATGAAGGCAATTCCAAGTTCAAATATAGTACCTAAAAGGATTAGACCACTACCAGAAACGATAGACGTTGAATCTGAAGACTTGGGCATTGTTATAAATGAATCCGCTATAAATATTAGAGTTTTGGTTAGTATAGGTGAGGAATTTATTCGGTGATGCTTTAAAAAAGCTTATAAGTTCAATGGGGATAATTTTCCAGTATGAAGCTCCCCTCAACAATTTTTTGGAAAAGGGATAGTGAAACAGTTAAAGTTGGAATAATAGGGGCAGGAAACATAACAGAATCTGTTCATTTGCCAATTTTATCGGAATATCCTGGTACAGAAATAAGTTATATTGCGGACGTGGACATGGATAGGGCAGAGAGGCTATCTAAACTGGGCGGATGCATCCCAATTAAAATTGGAAAAAGAATAGACATATTGCCCGAGTGTGATGTTGTGCTTCTTGCCATACCAGTAGGAGTTAGAAGAGAATATATAGAAGAGTTTTCTAAGAGAAAAACACCCATTTTTTCAGAAAAACCGTTTGCAAAGAATACAGAAGACCATCTAGACTTTATCAGATTGAATAAAAATATGGCCTGCAATTATATGAGAACGTGGTTCTCCTCAACGGCGCAAATGAAAGATATTGTTGAATCAGAGATATTTGGGCAGTTGAAGAGCGTGGAAATAAAAGAAGGTTTAATTAACAATGTAGGAATAGGAAAAGAACATTATAGAAACAACCATAGATTGTCGGGTGGTGGTGTTTTGATGGAGAGTGGATGTCACACTATTAGTCAAATTGAACATATATTAAGAGAATATGACATAGTTGTTGAAACGTCCAACATTATATGGAAAAATGGATTGGACATATCTGTAGAAACAAGCATGAGAGCTACAAAGAATTCTATTGTAGAAGTGAAATATGATATTGGTCGAGTTGAGTTTATAGAGGCCAGGGCTAAATTTCAATTTCAAAATGCAAGAGTTGAATTTGATCATACTGGATCAAGTTCAAAATTGGAAATATATAAAGATGGAGTAGAGGATGCAATGGTAATTGAAAATTGGAATAATGCGATATCGTTTGGAGAAGGGGTTTTTTTAAAATGGGTAGAATTTATTGAATGTGTCCAATCTAAAGATTCAATAGACGTCGATAGAATGACAGGTCTAGAAGTAACTAAAATCATAACGAATATTTATGAAAAATCAAAGGATGGAAAAATATGAAAATTGGTTTAGTAAGTTCTAACGGGGTCAATTCTGCAGATGCCATGTTGGAAATTGAATTGGGAGAACTTCTACGAAAGAATGGCCAAGAAATAATCCCCATAATTCAAAGTGAGATAGGGTCTTCAGGAATAATATCCAAGGGTTTTTCATATAAAATTGCTGATTTGTCCCGAAAAGAGGATGCAAAAAATATATTGTCAGAATTCGACGTTATTATTTTAACAAAAGAAGCGTCCCCAAAACCACCTCATGGGAACCCAAGAAAATCTCATGTGTTGAATAAAAGTGTAATTGATAATATAATCGAATATACTAGATCGGATGCGAGAATAGTTTATTTAAGTTCGATAAGCGTTTTGGGAGAAAAATTAGCAGAGAAATATAAACAAGACATTCTTTCAAAAGAAAAGAAATTTGTGGAGAATCGATTGAGAATTAAAAGTTTTTTGGGTCGAAAAAGAGCATACATATTAAGGATTGGACATGTTATGGGAGCGGGGCAACAGCAGACGAAAGAATTGATTAAAAAACTAGAGAATGGAGGGAATATATATGTCGATGCAGATGGAAATTTAGAATCCAATACAGTCCACATATCTGTGTTGGTTAAAATCATCATTATGTGTCAAAATGGAGAAATAAATCCTGGAAAGTATACAGTTGTTAATACGCCTCAATGGACTTGGAAAAACGTGATAGAGTACTACGCACCTGATAACTCTGAGATATACTTTTATGGAAAAAAAGATGCAAAAATGAAATCAATGCGAAGCATAGTTTTGTCAATTTTATGGAGAGTCGCAGAGAAACAAAAACAAAGATTGGTTCCGTTATTGACATACCTTCCAGAAGACGTGAATAATAAAATATTGAATAAACATCGGAATGGAGAAAATCGATTGATCATGGATGGTGTTAAAGATAAAATTGGATTGAAAATGGAGATGTTTTCGTACCATTCTGTTAAAGAATCTAATTCATTCAAAGTAGAAGTTAAAGAAATTCTCGAGATATATGAAGAAGCTAAAAATGATAAAATTGGTGATTAAATTCCATTGAAAAAAATGATAAAATTAATATAAAATATTTTTGAAAAATAGGAAGGTTTAAGCATATTAAGCATGATTATTGTCACAGTTATGGCAAAAAAAGCTGCAGTGGAAGTTAAAAACCTAACAAAAAGATTCGTCAGCGGTGGCGGAAGTGTAGTAGATGCTGTGAAAAATCTTAGTTTTGAAGTGCCCGAGGGAGAACTATTTACATTACTTGGACCATCGGGCTGTGGTAAGACAACTACCCTTAGAGCTTTGGCAGGATTTGAAGATGTAACAGATGGTCAAATAAAACTTCATGGAAATATTGTTTCAACTGGGGATTTGAACGTCCCGCCAGAAAGAAGAGGAATTGGTTTTGTATTCCAATCATATGCTGTTTGGCCACATATGACTGCAAGAGAAAATATTTTGTATGCTTTGAAGAATCAAGGTTATAAGAAAGATAGACGAGAAGATAGAGTTCAAGAAGCACTTTCTCTTGTGGGAT
>CAWVSO010000056.1:0-6321 GCA_963932585.1 uncultured euryarchaeote | reverse complement strand
AAAAAAATTATAGAAAGGGCATGGATAGAATAGAAAGTTTGCCCCCTTCACTTCCACTCCACACGCTTGCTAAAGCTACTTATGTGTGATTGTGATAACAACCATAAGAACAACGAGTATGTCGCAGGTGATAAATCAACAATTGGTAGATCGTTTCGAAGAGTTTTATCGAGAGTATTATCAAGAAGAGATAGGCAAACTACTTGAAAACTATCCAGATAGGCAGCGATCCTTAGAGATAGACTTGGGAGAAGTATATAGATTTGATCCAAATATTGCTGACGACTACATATCGCACCCAGACAAGATACAAGGAGCTGCAGAAGAAGCACTGAAAAATATTGGTGATATACATTATCCAACGGGAGATAATTTAGAAAAGGCCCATATTAGAATTTTTAACTTGCCCGAAGTGACAGACATAAGAGAAATTCGTTCGAAGGATGTCAATACACTTGTTGCCGTCCAGGGGCTTATTAGAAAGGCTACAGATGTACGCCCGAAGGTTGAAATAGGAGCTTTTGAATGTCAACGGTGTGCGAGTATAACAGAGGTCCTTCAAGTAAGAGGATACCAAGAGCCATACATGTGTGATGGGTGTGAGCGGCAGGGGCCATTTGAGATTGATTATGCCAAATCTACATTTTCGGATTCTCAAACATTGTTAATACAAGAATCTCCAGAAGGATTGGGAGGAGGAGAACAGCCCCAAAGTATAGAGATACATATAGAAGATGAAATAAGTGGGAAAGTGAACCCAGGAGATCGCGTTACTGCAACGGGGACTTTGAGAATTGAACAGCGAAAACGTGGCACAGAGAAATCAAGAATTTTTGAAGTTTACATGGAGGGGAGCTCAATTATATCTGAAGATTTAGAATTTGAAAGCATAGAGATATCAAAAGAAGATGAAAATGCAATAATTGAGCTCTCAAAACAAGAGGGAATATATCAGAAAATGGTAGAATCTATTGCCCCATCAATATACGGGTACGATGAAGAAAAAATGGCAATTGGTTTGCAATTGTTTTCGGGAGTGACTAAACATTTGCCAGATAGTACACGGATTCGGGGGAACATACACATATTGTTGGTTGGAGACCCAGGTACGGGTAAATCGCAACTACTACAGTATATACGCCATATAGCTCCGAGGTCCATCTATACATCTGGAAAAGGTAGTTCTAGTGCGGGTTTAACTGCTGCAGCTGTTAAAGATGATTTTGGAGGAGGCCAGCAATGGTCACTGGAGGCTGGTGCACTTGTATTGGCAGATAAGGGGATAGCAGCAGTTGATGAAATTGATAAAATGCGGGTTGAAGATCGTTCTGCGATGCATGAGGCCCTAGAACAGCAAACTGTGAGTATCGCTAAGGCAGGTATTAATGCAACTTTGAAAAGTAGATGTTCTCTTTTGGGTGCAGCAAACCCCAAGTATGGACAGTATGACGTTTATGAATCAATTGGTGACCAGATTAATCTTGAACCAGCTTTGATTTCGCGTTTTGATCTTATATTTACGATAGAAGATGAGCCAGATGCAGGGTTGGATGAAAGAATAGCCACACATATAATCAAAACAAATTATGTGGGGGAACGTGGAAGTCGAGCAGTTAATTTATTGGAACATGACGAGAGTGAAGAAGATCTAGAATCAATGATAGAAGAAATAGAACCAGCTATAGAACCAAGTTTGTTTAGGAAATATATTGCCTATGCTAAAAGGAATTGTTTCCCCGTTATGAGTGAAGAGGCACAAGCAGAAATTAAAAAGTTTTATGTGGGCCTTAGGGCGGTGAGGAATGCAGAAAATAGAGGCCCGATTCCAGTAACTGCTCGTAAACTAGAAGCACTAATTAGATTGGGCGAAGCAAGTGCCAGAGTTAGGTTGTCTGATGTAGTGGAGAAAAGTGATGCAACGAGGGTAATTGCCATTGTTCGATCTAGTCTAGAAAAAGTTGGTATTGATCCGGAAACAGGAGCTTTTGATGCTACAGTAATAGAAATGGGAAAATCAAAAACTCAATTCGATCGTGTGAAGATAATTCAATCTATTGTTGAGGAGCTAGAGAAACAAAGTCCTAGAGGTGCATTTATTGAAGATATTATTGGGAAAGCAGTTGAGAAAGGAATAGAAAGATCCCAAGCAGAAAGACATATTAAAGGAATGACTGACAGGGGAGAATTGTACCAGCCTGAGAATGGATATTTAAGAAGATTATAATTTATTTATAGAGAATTAATAATAGAATTTGAAATGGCATCTAGATTTACATTTTGTAAATTGCCATTAGATGCCATAATAGAATGAATTGAACCGCCTTGATCTCCTTTAAATCTGGGTATGATATGGCAATGGACATGCGGCACTTCTTGCCCTGCAGCTTCTCCATTGTTGAATGCTATTGTTGTTGCAGATGCACCGACTGATTGCTCTATGGGTTCAATTAAATCGTGTATGGTGCCCATCAACGAAATGAAATTTTTTGGGGAGAGGTCATTTAAAATAGGGGAGTGGCATTTAGGAACAACTAGAGTGTGTCCTGGCGACAGGGGGTTGACATCAAGAAAAGCCAATGTTGTATCGTCTTCGTATATTGAATAACTGGGTATTTTACCTTCTATGATGGCACAGAAAATGCAAGAATCCATAAAGTTGATTGGTTGTGAGAAATCAAAAATATTCGCTTGTATTAAGAAATGGATTATGTCCCATAATGTGGAATGAATATAATGACAAAGCATATAAAATAAACAATGAATCTTTAAGTCACAGAAGGAGAGGATGTATTTATGGAAAAATTTGTAGGGATTGATGGGAGATATGAAGCGCGTTCAATAGAAGATCACGTGAGAAACTATTGGAGGAAAACAAATGCATACGAAAAAACGAGAGAAAATCGAATTGATGGAAAGCCATTTTTCTTTGTAGATGGGCCCCCATACACTTCTGGAGCAGCCCATATGGGGACAGCTTGGAACAAAACTCTAAAAGATGGATATCTACGGTGGAATAGTATGATGGGGAGTAGGGTTTATGATCGTCCAGGGTATGACATGCACGGATTGCCTATTGAAACAAAAGTGGAGGAATTGTTAGGATTTAAAAATAAAAAGGATATTGAATCTTTCGGGATTGAAAATTTTATCGAAGAATGTAAAAAGTTTGCCGAATCCCAAAGGAAAGGCTTGCAAGAAGATTTTATTTCCTTTGGCGTATGGATGGACTGGGAAAATCCATATAAAACGGTTTCTTCTGAGTATATGGAATCTGCATGGTGGGGGTTTTCTCAAATCCATAAAAAGGGATTGGTTGAAAGGGGAAAAAGGTCTATAGCACAATGCCCTAGATGCGAGACTTCAATAGCGAAGAATGAAGTTGAATACCATCAAGTAACTGATCCGTCTATATACGTTAAATTTCCACTAGAAGTTGAAGATGGGTTCCTTGTAATCTGGACAACCACTCCTTGGACTATTCCCGCAAATACATTTGTTGCTATAAACGAGGATTTTTCATATCAAGAGGTTTGTGCTAAAAAAAATGGCGTTGAGGAAAAGTTATGGATAGAAAAATCACTTGTTGATGAAGTGATGAAAAAAGGGAAGTATGACGAGTACAAGAAGGGAAAAGAATTAAAAGGCAAAGAGATGTTGGGGTGGAAATATAAACACCCTTTGCATAATGAAGTTCCAGAATGTCCAAAAGGCAGTAAGTCTTTGCAGATATATTCAGCGAATTTTGTAAATAAAGACCGTACTGGAATGGTTCATTCTGCGCCTGGTCACGGTGAAGACGATTTCCGTTTGGGAAAGGAATTGGGTTTAGAGATATTTTGTCCAGTTGGTTCTGATGGGATATACACCAAAGATGCGGGGAAATATGAGGGGAAATTCGTTAAAGAAACAAATGAAGAAATCATTTCGGATTTAAAAAATAGAGGGTTATTGTTAGCAGTGGAGAAATACACTCATGACTACGGAAAATGTTGGAGATGCAATACGAATATAATTCAGATTGTAACAGACCAATGGTTTATTAAAATAACAGAAATAAAAGATGAACTTCTTCAGAATATATCTATGTCTGAATGGTATCCAGAATGGGCTAGAGATAATCGGTTTAATGAATTCGTGAAAGAGGCCCCTGATTGGAATGTATCGCGGCAACGTTATTGGGGAATTCCAATGCCAATTTGGACTGTTGAAGGGTCTAGTCTAGAAGATGAATCTGGAGATATGATTGTAATAGGAACAAGAGAAGAATTGGCCGAGATGGTTGATCAAGATATTGATCCATTGAACGTGGATTTGCATAAACCAGCAATGGATTTGCTTACAATTACTAGAGGGGGCAAGAAGTACACTAGAGTTCCAGATGTGTTTGATGTATGGATTGATTCAGCGGTTGCGACTTGGGGAACGATTGGATATCCATCCGTAAAAGATGAATTTGAAAGTGTTTGGCCAGCAGATTTAATTATGGAAGCACATGATCAAACTAGAGGATGGTTTTGGTCTCAATTGGGCATGGGGAGTGCAGCTATTGGAAAAATACCTTATAAAAATGTCCTTATGCATGGTTGGGCACTTGCAGAAGATGGAAGAAAAATGTCTAAGTCATTGGGAAATATTGTATCTCCGAAAGAAGCCATAGAGAAATATGGAGCAGATCCAATGCGTCTTTTTCTTTTGTCTGTAAATCCTCAAGGAGAAGATATGCGCTTCTCGTGGGACGGTATTGAGGAAATGAACCGTAGACTGAATATATTTTGGAATGTTTTCCGGTTCCCTTTGCCATATATGCAGATAGATAATTTCGACCCTAGGACTATTGCATTAGACGAAGTAGAATTGGAAACTATAGATAAATGGATCCTATCTCGTCTGCAAACTGTGAAGCAAATTGCAAAAACGGGTTGGGAATCATTCAGACAAGATCAAGTTTTAAGTGCAATCTTAGAGTTTATCGTGGAAGATACATCTAGATATTATATTAAAGTTGTCAGAGAGAGAATGTGGACTGATAGAGACACCAAAAGTAAAACTGCAGCTTACGTGACGCTGCACCAAATATTATTGGAATCTGTGATCCTTCTTGCTCCATTTGCTCCATTTATAGCAGAAGAAATTTATCAGAATTTAACAAAAAATGAAGAGAATTTAACAGTGCATATGTGTGATTTTCCATCGGTTGATGTTGGTTTAAAAAATGAAGAATTAGAAAAAGAAATTAACATAATAAGATCGTTTGAAGAAACCATTGCGCATGCTCGTCAAGATGCAGGAAGAAAATTACGTTGGCCGATTCTTAATGTTAAAATAAATGCTAGAAATGGAGATTTAGAAAATATTTTAGAGAAGTACAAGGTGTTGCTAGGGGAGAGAGTTAATTCACAAAATATAACCTTGATTAAAAATGAAGAGAGAGGTTTTAAAGTGAAATATTCAGTTGTTGGAAACATGAATATTATCGGCCCTATTTTCGGGAAAGAAACTGGTAAAATAATAGCCTCATTGAACGAGATGAGTGTGGAGCTCAGAAGTGCAGAAGAGGTGTCTAAGATTTTAAGTGAAAGTATGGGAGAAGAAATATCAATAACGGATGAAATGGTTAAGTTTGAAGAAGTATTTCCAGAAAATATTACTGAATCTACATGCGAATTTGGAACTGTCTACATAGACATAGAAATAACAGAAGATATAGAATCCGAAGGATATGCTAGAGAAATAATAAGACGCGTTCAGGAGATGAGAAAAGAAATGGAACTGAATGTTGACCAAGAGATTGTAGTAAAAATTGATATCCCAGACAAAAGAGTATTGAAATTGATAATGTTGCGTGAAGATCTGATAAAGAAAGAAGCTAGATGCATCAGAATAGATGATGGAGTTGATGAAAAAAATATGAGGGATTGGTTAGTTGAAGGGATACCAATGAGAATAAAAATTGAATGAAACAGAATTACTATGTAAGCTATAGAAGATCTGCAAGGACAGGTGCTACCGAAACTGTAGTTTCGGGTTGTTGTATTGTGTCGGTTGTGTAAACTGAATCTACTCCTGAATCGAGTAGCATTTTTCGTGCTTGTCCGACTAGTAGCGCATGAACACAAACAGAGAACACCCTCAAAGCACCATTATCGAGAAGGATTTTAGCAGCTTTGCTAGTTGTGGTTCCAGTTGAAATAATATCATCTATGCAAACGACATCTTTTCCTTCGACATCAGTATTCCCAGGATAGATAATTACTTCAGTTCCAGAGATACGTTTTTTGTTGAAATAATCTGTTTCTCCAGAACCATATGCATTTTGTACAG
>CAWVSO010000055.1:0-6421 GCA_963932585.1 uncultured euryarchaeote | reverse complement strand
TAATTTTATTGTCAATTCTAAAGAAAAAAATGGACACGTTCGTTCGGATCTTAATTATAGTTATGTGCGGATTTTTATCCACATATGCATTTAAAATTTTAGCGAATGGTTTTTTCCAGGGCAGAGTGGCAGATATTGTTGCAATTGCCCTAGCAGCTGGATTGAGTTTTTCTTTGTACGCGCATCCAGAATGGTATGTAATTGACATAGCAGGAATAATTGTAAGTATGAGTGCGGCAGGGATATTTGGGATTAGTTTTGGCCCGCTTCCTGCCCTGATATTACTTCTATTATTAACGTTTTACGACATTGTGAGTGTTTATCGAACGAAACATATGTTAACATTAGCTGAAGAAGTTGGGAGATTGAAATTACCATTGATATTTGTAATCCCATTATCGTTGAAATATTCATTTGTTAAAAGTGAGATAGGTGTGAACACTGAAGATCAAAGAGAAGCGTATTTCCTAGGTCTGGGAGACTTGATACTGCCCACTATTATAGTGACTAGTGCAGTGAGTTTCGCTGAAGCGAATTATATTTTTTCTTCGTTGCCGTTCAATATTCCTGCAATCGGAGGTATGGTTGGAACAATTTTTGGCATGATTGTTTTGCTATGGTTAGTTGATAAAGGAGAAGCCCATGCAGGCCTTCCATTCCTTAATGGAGGTGCTTTTTTAGGATATATGACTGGGTCAATTATTTCGGGAATACCTTTAATGACTGCGATTGGTTTATAAACATTTGAAATTATATGATTTATCGTTGCATTGCTATACTAGCGGGTTCCATTTCTATCGTGGTGCCCAAGCCAGAATCTAAAGCTTTTTTGTAAAGCATATAAGCAGATGAAATTGTTTCAATTGCAGTTCCCCCACTATCGAATACAGTTAGTTCTTTGTTAGATGATCTTCCTGGCGCAAGTCCAATTATCACTTCGCCAAGTTCAGCGTGAATATGGTTTTCGTCTATGAGGCCTTTATTGAATGCCGATATAAATGAACCAGCATCTTTTAGAACACGAGAACGGATATCGGGCACATATACTGAATTTTGTATTGTAGATTCATCAAGTTCTCTTTTAAATGGATGGTATTGACCAACTGCAGTTATATGTGCCCCGGGAGATAGATGATCATAACTGAAAACTGGAGTGCTCGAATTTGTTGCAGTGATAACCACATCTGCACCAGATACTGCCTCTTTTGAGGAATTAACAGATGTGACAGATAAATTCGAATTTTTGTTAAAGCTATTAGCGAAATATTCGCGGTTTTTTCTTGTGGGTGAATAGACACATATTTCATTGAATTCTCTGATGGTTAATGCAGCATTGAGTTGACTGATTGCCTGAGGTCCAGAACCAATAACTGCTAACTTGGATACTTTTTTTCGTGCCAATACATCCACCCCCAATGCGCCGACTGCACCTGTTTTATATGGATTCATAGAAGCCCCATCTAATATGGCTAAAGGTTCTCCGGTATTAGAATCAAAAATTGAAGTGAAAAACCAAGCGTCCTTTGAAGAAAATCCTGCAGAATATAGATATCCACCCATGACCCCATCCTTTGGAAGAATTGCAGAATAACCAGTTAATTTTCCAGGAGGTTCTTTACTGAAAAGAGATGCTCTAGGCATGATTTGTGCCCCATTTCCTTGTTGTTCGTATCCACGTCGAACTGCAGATATATATTCCTCTGGAGAAGCCAAATTGACTATGTCTTGGCTAGTGAGCAATAATGTTGAAACCATGAGAATAATTAGAGAGGTTATAATAAAAAGAATGTCATTGCAAGAACTATGCAGATATAAAAATAAAATCTTTATTGAGTTATTTCAGCAACTATAGAACCGTTTGAATGGGATAATTTAAGTCAGTGTTGCGATATATGAAAAAGTCTTTTGTGTTAGAAAAATAGAATAAATATACTGATGGAATTTGTAGTTATGGGAGATTTAGATGGAGGACCTTCCATTTTCCTTGAAGAGAAAAAGTTTAGTTATGCCGGAAAATTTGTAATGAAAGACACGGGGAAAATAGTAGGTAGAATTGAAGGAGATATAATTGCAGTTGCGTCGTTTAATTTTGATAGGACTGATAAAAAAATTGCATGGATTAGATGCATATCAGTTAGAAAAGATAAGAGAAGGGAAGGCATCGGACATGGTTTAATAACATATATTACTAAAAAAATAATTGAAGATATCCCAGTTTGCATCAGGGTTGCAGTTAACAATTCAATTGCATATGATGCATTTTATAAAGCAGGTTTTGAATATACAGGAAATGAGATAGGACTGCGCGAGTTAATCTTAGAATATCCAAAAAATCAAACATGCAGTATGTATAAAAATGGTGCAGAGCTATTCGAAAATAAAAAATATAGGAATATTTGAAACTATAAAATATGTAAATAATCAGATAGTATAGACTACTTAGAGGAGATTACATTGATGAAAAGCCAAATTGGCTTTTGCTTATTCTGCGTCAGATAATCGTTTTACATGAGTTGCACGAGGGCCTTTGGGGGCGTCCTCAATCTCAAACTCGACTCGCTCCGCTTCGGTTAAGTCGGGTCCTTCGACATCGTCCATGTGAACGAAGATATCTGATTCGGAATCGTCATCAGTTTTTATGAATCCATAGCCTTTACGTGAATGAAAAAATACAATTGTACCAGTCGGCATATTAACAGCTCAATTTGGATAACGATGGCGAGTAGTTATACCCACCGATGTGAGAATTATTAAATGGAGTCTATTTTTTGTGTGAAAAATGGACTACTTAACATCAATTTTCTAAAATCAAATGAATAATTTTAATTTTTAGGCGCAATAGGGAGAATTGAAATTTGGAGAAGTTCAAGAGAAGTATAATGGGTAATGCAGCTCTACGTGGTTTGGCAGATTTACAGATGGTTAAATCGGAAGACATTATGGGACTAACTGTTGCGATTGATGCACATAATTGGTTATATAAATATCTAACCACATCGGTGAGATTTACCGAGAGAGATGCGTACACAACAGAAGAAGGAAAAGAAGTTGCAAATTTAATAGGAATTGTAAAAGGAATATCAAAATTATTGAAAATGAACATCCATCCAATAATGGTTTTTGATGGAGTTCCAACGGAATTGAAGAATGATGTTATTTTAGAAAGAAGAAGAGGAAGAGAATTAAGAGAAGTTAAACTTACAGAGGCAATTGAAATGGAAGATGAAGCAGAGATTGCCCGATTACAATCTCAGACCCAGAGACTTACATCTACAATACATAAGACCACAAGGGATTTATTTGATTTGTTAGATGTACCATATATTGAGGCACCTGCTGAAGGAGAGGGTCAATGTTCATATATGGCCCGTCACGATGAAAGAATAGATTGTGCAGGGAGCGATGATTATGACACATTATTGTTTGGTGCCCCGGTAACATTAAGGAAACTTACTGGCGCAGGTGGCGTGGAGATAATGAGATTATCCAATACCCTTCAAAATAACAATATAACATGGGAACAGTTAGTTGACATAGGAATTCTTTCAGGGACTGATTTCAATGTGGGATTAAAAGGAGTGGGACCAAAAACTGCCCTGAAAGAAATAATAAGATTGGGCGATGTGTGGAAAGTTTTGGAAGAAAGATCAGAGTCGATAGAATATGTTGACCAAGTTAGAGAATTGTTTTTGCAGCCAAAAATAACAGAGAAATATGAATTTGATCTTGGAATGAATCCAGATATAGAAGGTGCTAAACAATATATAGTTAAAGATTGGGAAATCCCCATAGAAAAGGTCGAACTAGGACTAGATAAAATTGAAGAAATGACCAATCAGACTGGGTTGAACAGATGGTTATAGACCTAAAATAATATTTCATTGAATTCCAAGTTAATTTAACATATATTTGTTCAATGAACGTGAATAATGCGACTATAGGGTATTTTTGAGGTTGGAAAAGAAATAATGAAATGCAAAAAACAAGATGTTTTAGTCTGTTGATTGCAAAAGAATGCTATGATGAAAGGGTATCGTATTGAACTAGATAGTCTTGGAGAGGTTCAGGTTCCAGAAAGTGCATACTGGGGAGCACAGACACAGCGTGCTATAGAAAATTTTCCAATTAGTGGAGAAACATTTGATTCGGGTTTTATTAGGGCTTTGGGAATTATAAAAAAATCTGCTGCTAAAGCAAATGGAAAATTGGGAATGATAGACCAAGAAATTGTTGGCCCAATTGTACGTGCGGCTGATGAAGTAATTTCTGGTGAATTGGATGACCAATTTCCAGTGGACATATTCCAAACAGGTTCGGGTACTTCTTCCAATATGAATATTAATGAAGTAGTGGCAAATAGAGCGTGCGAGATTATTGGGGAAAAAATTGGATCCAAAATAATTCACCCTAATGACCATGTGAATTTTGGACAATCTTCGAATGACATAATACCTACAGTGATGCATATTGCTGCATTGGAAGCGATTGAGAATGAAGTCATTCCAGCTTTGAATATATTAAGAGAAGCATTGGAAAAGAAAGAGATAGAATTTGAAGATGTAGTTAAGACAGGTAGGACACATCTTCAAGATGCAACTCCAGTTACATTGGGGCAAGAATTTGGAGGATATAAAGCACAGATATCAAAAGGTATTTTGAGAGTAAAAAATGTAAGAAAAAGTCTTGAAGAACTCCCAATTGGAGGGACAGCCGTGGGAACAGGATTGAATATGCACCCAGATTTTCCAGAAACTGCAATTGAATATATATCTGAAGAAACAGGCATATTATTTAGAGAAGCCGAGAATCATTTTGAGGCTCAAGCGGCACACGATGCCATGTCAGAAGCACATGCATCATTGAGAGTGGTTGCAGGATCGATGAACAAAATAGCAAATGATTTGAGATTACTAGCATCGGGACCAAGAAATGGATTGGGAGAACTAATACAACCTGAAAATCAACCGGGATCCTCCATAATGCCTGGAAAAATAAATCCAGTCATAGCAGAAGCTGTGAATCAAGTTCATAAACGTATTATGGGAAATGATGTGACCATAGCATATGGTGCTTCTGAAGGGCAATTGGAATTGAATTTGTACAAACCAATCTTGGCGAATGATTTTTTAAATTCTGCAAAAATACTTTCTAATGTTGCGGTTGTATTTGCTGAAAAATTTATTTCTTTGCTTGGAGCTAATAAGGATAAATGTGAAGAACAAGTGGAATGGAGCATGGCACTTGCAACTTCGTTAAGCCCACATATTGGGTATGATAAAGCTGCCAAGATTGCCAAATCTGCATACGAAAATAAAAAGAAAGTTCGAGACGTGGTGATTGAGAGTGGAGAAATTAGTGAAGAAGAGATAGACAAAATATTAGATGCTAGACGTATGACAAAACCAGGCATTCTTGGATCAGAATAGCTCATAGATATATAGATTTCACACTACTATACGGAGTTCTTTTTATCCGTGCAAGACCCATTTATGTCCGATGGAGGATCAGGAATATTCTGATTTGGGGTTGAAAGCAGGTCTAGAAATACACCAGCAACTCAATACAAAACACAAGTTGTTTTGCAAGTGTCCAACTATAATTCGTGAAGCAGATGACTCAATTAAATCATTTTCGCGGAGATTACATGTTACTATGTCAGAAATGGGAGAAGTTGATAGGGCAGCATTGGAAGAAGATCAACGAGGGAAAGAATTCAGATACCTCTCTTTTGACAGCACTTGCCTTGTAGAAGATGACGAAGAACCACCAGGGGAATTAAATGAAGAGGCTTTAGAGATAGCATTTGAAATTGCATTACTGCTAGGTATGAAACCTTTGGACCAGGTTCATGTGATGAGAAAAATGGTAATAGATGGTTCAAATACTTCTGGATTTCAAAGGACAGTATTAGTTGCCCGGGGGGGAGAGATTATGACTGAAAATGGAGTCGTGAGATTGGGAGATTTAATGATAGAAGAGGAAAGTGCTAAAAGAGTAAAAGAAAGTGGTTCAGAAACTACATATAGCTTAGACAGAATGGGCATTCCATTGGTTGAAATCAGTACGATGCCGGACATCAAAACTCCAAAACAAGCCCAAGAAACAGCTTCTAAAATTGGTATGATACTTCGGTCGACTGGAAGGGTTAAGAGAGGTATTGGAACAATCAGACAAGATATTAATATTTCCATAAAAAATGGCAGTCGTGTTGAACTCAAAGGCGTGCAAAGATTAGAAGATATTGAGGATATAATTGAAATTGAAATTGGCCGTCAGAAAAATCTTATAGAGATTAGAGATGAATTAAGAAATAGAAATTTTGAGGTGGGCGAGATTACTGAAGTTACTAGTGTCTTTAATAAAACAAATTGCGAATTAATTAAAAAGAGCATAGATAAGAATGAGATTGTTATGGCCATCC
>CAWVSO010000054.1:0-6579 GCA_963932585.1 uncultured euryarchaeote | reverse complement strand
TTTTTGTTTCTGTTAGTTCTGTTATTATTTCTTTGGCCCGCGCCTTTTTTCGGAGGGCCACCACCACTTCTTTTTGGAGGAGGACCTCTACTTTTTTTTGGAGGGCCACCACCACTTCTTTTTGGAGGACCACCCCTGCCTCTTTTTGGAGGGCCGCCCCTGCCTCTTCTTGAAGAACCGCCCCTTCTGCGGCGACTTGATCCGCGGCTTTTGTTTGGATTTCCTTTTTTGTTAAGTTCTCCTGGTTCAAAATCAAGTTGGGGTAAGGACCCTATATCAGGGGATTTAAAACGATAGTCAATGCCCACTTCTCTTTGTATTTGGGCATATGGTTTTTGTTGAGATTTTTGGACAAGTGAAACTACAAGTCCTGCAGATCCAGCTCTAGCTGTTCGTCCACTACGGTGTTTGTAAGCTTTTCCATTTTCAGGAGGGTCGTAATGAATGACACAGTTGACTCCCTCGATATCTATTCCTCTAGCAGCAACATCAGTGCAAATTAATGCTATAGATTTTCCACTGCTGAACTCCTTCATGGCTCGGTCACGTTGGCCTTGGCTCAATCCCCCATGTAAAGTAGAATTGCTTACTCCAGATTCATACATTTTTTTCCCAAGCTTATCTACACCCGCCCGAGTCCTGCAAAAAAGCATAGATCTACCGCACTTACTTATGATTTCTACTGCAATGGTTGTTTTTCCATGATTTTTCATAGACCAGAAGAGATGTTGCATGTCATCGATGCTTATATCTTTGGGACCCACACTAATGTTAACTGGATTTTTTTGATACACTCTGACTATCTCAGATACTTCATTGTCTAGGGTTGCACTGAACAGAATTGTTTGGCACTTTGTAGAACATTTATCTAGGATACTACGGAGTGGTTTTATGAATCCCATGTCAGCCATACGGTCTGCCTCGTCAACGACAACGACATCTACATTTTCAAGTGAAAGTGAATTTCTGTCGAGTAAATCAAGAAGACGACCAGGACATGCCACTACTATATCAACACCATTTTTCAATCCGCGAAGTTGAGGTTGATATGACGTTCCACCATATATAGAGATAACATCTCGATCGATAGATTTTGCTAAAGGACTGAGGACGTTTCGGATTTGTTCTGCCAATTCTCTTGTGGGTGTTAGAACCAAAGATGTTGGGCGTTTGGATGTAGCTTTTTTTGAACGTGCCAAGAGCGGGAGTCCAAATGCAAGGGTCTTTCCAGATCCCGTGGGTGCTCTGCAACAAATATCTTTGCCCAGTATCGCTTCGGGAATTGTTTCTACTTGAACTTCAAATGGTTTTGTTAAACCTTGTTTCTCGAGGGCCTGTACCAAGTTGGGGGAAATGTCGAAATCAGAAAAGCCAGCCACTATACCGTGTTCTGGAGGTGTCTGTATACTTATCCTTGTCCTTATTAAATAGTATGTTTTGTAAAGATTTAATTCAAACCCAATGATTTTTTTACTATATCGAAATTATCCCTGAGGAATGTTTCCATTTCTTCTGTTGTCAATTGCGCTAGTATTGCATCTTGAGATAGATTATCTAAAATTCCTTGGCTTATTTTGTCCTCTACTGGAGTTTGTTTTCTTTCGATTAAATATCGATTTATAGTTTTAAAATTTGCCGAAAGGAATTGTTTCATTTCTTCAGGAGATAGTTCTCCGACAATTAGTCTAATCGGGGCGCGTTTTAATGCACCTTGAATTATTTTATCTTCAACTTTAGTCATGTAATTTATACCTTGGTTAGTGATGTCGTCTGTTTAAGATTTAATAGATAATTTAAGATTACCACTCTACTTCATCGGTTCCGGGGACGGTTACTCTAGAGAAAGTAAATTTATCCCCATCTAGAGGGACAGTTGCATCTATTCCCATTTTTTCTGATTGGCGTGGGGGGCCAGAAGGATCCAATGGGGCACCAGTCATAGCAGGGAAGGTCATAACATCTCGATGCGGTTGTACTCGGGTGTTAAGAGCCCAGTTTATTTGACGTTCATCGTATAAATCTATATCAGAATCTACAACGACACAGTATTTTGCTTGGCAACGCCCCCCTAGAACTGCTGCGATGACATTTCTGGGATCTCCTTCCAATCGTTTGTCAATTGAAACAAATGCTTCATACATTCCATTCCCTCCAGAATAGGGATCGCATTTTACTATAGCTTGTTTAACAGAAGGGACTGCCCTTTCAGCGTCTTGTCTAACAGTTGCGCTTCTTGGGAGCCAATTCATGAGATTATTTTCAGTTGGAGGAAACCCAGTTAAGATTGTATGATACATAGCATCTGAGCGGTGCATTATTCCAGTTATTTCCACTATAGGAGACATTTGTTTGGGCCCATAGGTCCCAGGAAATTCACCAAATGGGGCTTCTTCCACTAGTTTTTCAGGACGAATTATGCCCTCAATTACCATTTCCGCATGTGCGGGCACGTCAACATCTATTGTGGCACATTTAACTAGTTCGATTGCAGAACCTTGTAACCCGCCTGCAACAGATAACTTATCGATGAAGTGAGGTACGTTTGAGATACTGCCCATTGTCACTGCAGGAGGAGGTCCAATGACAACTGCTACTTCTGTTGGTTCGCCTTTGTCTTGATTTACCCGGTACGCATAGCCTA
The DNA here is from genome assembly GCA_963932585.1 of uncultured euryarchaeote. Lineage (GTDB taxonomy): Archaea > Halobacteriota > Halobacteria > Halobacteriales > Hikarchaeaceae > Hikarchaeum. The sequence goes on along the minus strand of CAWVSO010000054.1, from coordinate 3,938 downwards.
TGCGTCTTTCGGGGGGTGCCCATATAGTAAGTTCTTGTTTTGATTGGCGATACATTCGGTGGATACCTGATCCGCGAACACCTGAATGCGGTAAATTTGCAATAAGAGATGCCCCCGTGATGTAATCACCAAGATCCATTTTAGAGTGGTGAACTAGAGGAATTTCATATAAATCTACATCTTCGCCAGTTTTAATTACTTCTTTAACAGGTGCCTTACTGACTAATTCAGGTTCTATTAGATTATTAGTAGCATCGACATATTTTGCCACTCCTTGCTCATGTGTTTCCACACCTACCGATTCTAGAATGCGTGCTTTAGTGCCATAAAATCCCCCTATAACTTCTGTTTCGTGCCCAGTTACATTGGTAAATCTAAATGCAGGACCCTCAACTTCGCAGGATTTTTTTATATAAGCCGCTATCTCAAATTTTGTTGATACTTCTTTGTCGATGACGACGAGATCTCCGCGTTTTTCTAGATTTTCAGCCCATTCTCTTAGACTTTTTTCTACCATTATTGAAACTTATAGGAATTATTTTCCAATAACGTTGGCGGTTGTTATTTCTACATAACAACATAGTATAAAAAGGATTACTTAGTTTTTGAATATAGGTTCGAATGCGGAATTTAGGTCATAGTGTTTTTTGGTTAATAAATATAATAATTCTTCTAATAAATCCACTATTTCGGGCACAATACGTATACAAATGAGTAACAGTGCCATGATTACTAAAACTGTGAGGCTTTGACTTATTACTCTATCTGCTATGAAAAATGAAACTAAACGAGGATCGTCGTATTGAGTGATAAATAAAACAGGGGAAATGAACCATTGAAACCACTGTTCTCCGAAAGCTATTGCTATAAACGCATTTCTGATTAGATTTAGCAGATATATAGATATAGATACTAAAGAACCTGCGAGTAATTTTCTCAAGGGAGTTATAGAAAGAGAAGAGATAAGCCCTAAAAAAATGGTTATTGACCCTAAGCCGGTGCATGCCAAAACTATGTGTGTTAAATAATCGTGATTTTCGCGAGAGAACAATAATCCACTGTGATGCCCTATTATGGGCCCATCTGTGAGAATTACATCGACCCCCAATCCAATGATAATAAAATACACATGTTGCGCTACTGTGTTGATTAAAAAAATACCGAAAGAATTGATGGTCTCAAAGGGCAAATAAACTGCCCCCATGACAGCTATTGCATGGGACAGATCGATATTAAATTTCTGATCAGAGAATAATAAATATCCTGCACGGAAACATATTGGAACTGCAAGTATACTGAGAGCAGACTCGATAGGGGAACGCATGACTATTGCAAATCGCGGAATTAATAAGAGCCAGAATAATCCGAACAAGAACCAAGAGATGATATTTAATTTTCTAGAGAGAGATTTTTGAAATGATTCTAAGTACCATGAAATTAAGAATAATATAGTAAACGTCCAAGCCAGAATATTTGTAATCCAAATTGGAGAGACTAAAAAATCAAACATATGTTAGCTATGATGGAAGTTTTTTTTGAGTCTTCGTCGGTAAACCCCATAATGATCTTCGGGGCCAAATGGGGCTGGAGAACTATTGATAGTTTCAGAATTACAGATGGAGCACTTATTTAATAAAGTATATACAGGAGTGTCGTGATTTGTCTTCCAAGCAGAACATACACGGATCTTAGATTTCATAGTTTATTTTGGAACATGATTTTGCAATACTTATGCATCTTCATCTTGGTTACGGCCCCTATGGAAGTTGCCAGACCCTCCTTTTTGAGTTATTGTTTCTATGAGATGATTTGAATAAGTTTCTAGTAGAGATTCTGCAAGTTTGTAATTCGGGGCTACAATTTTTAATAAATACTCAGGAGATCCAACATACATAATTTCCAAAGTCACGTCTTCTGGCAAGATCAAATCTTCCTCTGCGGATTGAATTGTTTCGCGTATGGAATCGACCCCGTTAGGAGAAGAACACTCGAGGTCGACATATCCAGATATACTTACTTGAGAAAGTGCCACGTTTTCGATCGCAGTGGAAACGATTGAATTAATTTCTTTCTTTCCTAAATCCAAGCCATCAAATGCAGATTTACCATCAATTGCTGCCTGTTCAAATGCCCCATATAACGAATCATAAGTTTCCAGAAGAATGGATGCTGTTTGAATAAATTGATCTGTTGAAAGATCAGAATCCAAAGCCATTTCTAACCATTTATCTGCTTTCTGTTCATTCTTCCACTCCTGAATTTTTTCAGAACGTTGGTGGTCATTAACGTCTTTTAATGAAAGATCTATTTGATGGTTTGCTTCGTTTACTGTTAGAACTTTGCAGACGGTCAGATGGCCTGTTCTGACATGATCCCGTATATTTTTTATCCATCCAGAAGCCACTTCACTTATATGTATTAGGCCTTTTTTCTCCTCATATTCTTGGAGATTGCAAAAGACGCCGAAATCTTCTATGTCAGCTACTTTACAAACGACTAAATCTCCTACTTCTGGCCAGCCACTATATTTCATTGATTGCTAAGTGTTTCGATGATTTCACCGTGGATTATTGCAATACCGCCAGTTGGTTGAGTCAATGGTTCGTTGCAACTGGAACATGAGATAACAGAAGGTGTTCTGTTGAATATAATTTGTTCGTTTTCACACTTGATACATTTGATACGAATGAATTTTCCTGTCATATAAATTACTCCTGTAGTTCGAGTCTCCCAGCTCTCCATCCTTTTCGTTGATGGGCTTTTCCACATTCAGAGCATCGATAAACTAAATTGGTTCTTTTTGTGGGTTTGTCCCCCCCAGGAACCTTTGAAAATTTTCCAGAATTACCAATACCAGAATTCCTTTTCCTTTGACGGTCTATCCAATGCATTCCTCTTTCTTTGCCCCTACGAGCTTTCTCCACTTCGTGCTGGTGGTGGGCATTGCAATGGGGACAATATGTATTCATTCGACGTGGCATTTGCATAATAGTTGATTTTCTGATAGAACTGGCCAGGTTAAAACGTATTGGATATAAATCCATGAATTGGCTATGCAATAATTTTTTAAATGCGGTGGATGATTCATGTTGAAAATGAGAAACTAATCGGCGGGTGGCTTGAAAAAATTTTGTTTGTTACTTCGAAGCTATTAACTTATTCGAGAGACTATGTAAAGGTAGATGAAGCGGTTATTGATAAACGGTGATGTGGGTATAAAAATAGGATCCAGAATTGAATATCAGGGACAGAATTTTGTTTGTTTTTCGATTACAAGGAATGGCGATTATCATGGACCAAGAAGAGTTCAGCTTTCATGCATAGTTGGAGAATCAGAAGAATATAGTACATTTATTAATGAAGAATACACACCGCATTTCCTAGAAACATTAGCGACAGAATGTGAGGATATAAAAATTGTTGGTTAAAAGATCGTGTCCTATGTGCGATGCGAAATTATTTTCACGGCACTGCAAATATGTATGCCCCAATCACGGAGTTGTGTATGATTGTAGTGATCCTTTTGTTTGATAGAATTGACTGATTAGGAACCAGCAAGCAATTTAAATCTGAGGAGAGACACTATAGATTGAATGGAAAAACATACGATTGAAGATGGAATTCAATTCCTAGTTCAATCGAACAGAGACATTACATTGAAAGAGGCTATTGAGCGGATTGAGATAGTGACAAAAAATCCTCATATAATACGTCAAATTCTAGATGAAGCTGAGGAAAAAAATTTGATAAAACGTGAGGGCAAATTAATTATTTCATTGTTGAGTTCTTTGGAATGCGAAAATCAAAAAATAATAACAAGAAGTGGAGAGTTTATTTGTTGTAGATGTGGGTCTTCATTGGTGAAAGGTTATTTTATTGAATTCAATTCAAAGGAGTGGGGCCCATTTGGACCTACATGTGTTAGGAAATATTTGTGA
>CAWVSO010000053.1:0-6615 GCA_963932585.1 uncultured euryarchaeote | reverse complement strand
CAGTTTCTACTTGATTTTTTATAGCCTCACTAGCTTTTTTAGATAGCAAATCAACTATTTTTTTATAATCGTCATTCTCACCAATTCCTAGTATGTCTTCAATAAAGTTATCTCCATTATCGTATCTTAACATGTAGGTTGCATAGTCAAGAGATTCGCATATTTTATCAAGTTCTTCTCTCTGAAATCCTAGGTCTTCTGCAATCCTAAAATAATCTTTCATGGCATTTGAAGAAGATCTATCTGCAATTCCAGATATAGTCGCTAAATGCCCAAATGAAGATCCTATTCTTGGGAAAATCATTCTAGCAATTTCAGAACAAATCATGCCAGTTGTAATCCTGTAATCTTCTTCTACTATGTATGGATTAACATGCACTTTGATATGTGGGTCAACCAACTCTGTGCTTGGATAGTGATGGTCCACAACAATGATTGGAATTTCATAGCTGTGTAAGTATTCATATGCTGGAATATCTTCCTCAGTACTGCCATTGTCGATCAATAACACAATAGGTAACATTTGACCATGCCTTTCACGAAAAGACAATGCCATATCTAAATCTTTCACTACATCTTCCATTTCATAATATGGGGCTTTACTAGGTAATCTTTTAATTAAATTATGCGGTGCACTTTGATTTTTATGGACCTTTTCTACAAGCATTTTTAGTGCCTTTTCAATTGGCACCCCTGCGCATATGCCATCCACATCTGAGTGATGTCTTATTATTATTGGTCTGCCTTCAAAAACAGATCTAATGAGCATTCTAGCACTATTTTCAATACCTTCTCTTAACTTATTCAAAGCGGGCCAATCCAAAAGGAAATCTTCCTCGAAAAAACCTATCTGATCGGATATATTTTTTTCATATTTATCTATTAATTTCTCCAAATCTTCACCTGCCAAAACATCAATATGGTCGATTTCTATTTGATTTCCATATTTTCCCTGTCTGATCGTCCCTACTATTTGGACACTTTCTCCACTAACGGCTCTTCTTATGTGCTTATCATTTCCCCCTATGTCTATCCCGCCAATCACCCCCGTGCCATCAGATATGCTGTATACGAGCGGTCCACTGGTCTGTTTAACTCGCGAAACAATTCCCTCTATTTTAACAGTGTCGCCTATGTGATTTTCTAATTGTTTTATATCAACTGTTTTAGTTCCTCCCAATACCTGAGTTTTATATTCGGATATTTCTTTGGGTGAAAAGCTTAAATCTCCATTTTCTTTGATAGAAATTAATTCCGCGACCATTCTCTCCCCAACTGCATATGTTTTATCGTAATTAGACTCATGAACCAATCCAGAAATGCGTCTAGATAGTCTGATAAACATTCCATATTTAACTAGTCGATCAACCTTTGCATGATAATAGTTCCCCTCTTCCAATTCATCAAAACCATTCTTTTGTTCAAGCTGATAAACAACTTCTAAATTACTATCGTTACCATTACTTCCATCTATGCTGATCATCATTTTTAATTTTTCATCCCTCTCAGAAATATTTTAAAATTCAATTTAACTAGAAGATCCATACTTTCCTTTCTACGCGTGTCTTTACTTAAATTAACCCTTTAGTACCCCAATAATGTTCCAATACTGCGATAACCGATCTCGAAACAATTAATTCTATTTATCATCACTAAATTAGTCCATTATGACAAAGTCTTTCAATTCCCTCTTCAATATTTTCCATAGAATTCGCATACGATATACGCGCATACCCCGGGGCGCCAAATGCTTCTCCTGGGACCATGGCAACGTGGGCCTTATTAATGGCGTTCTCGCACCATGAAATGTCATTTTCTCCCACTGGAATCATTACATAAAATGCACCATTGGGTTCTGGAATGTCTATGCCATGCTCAGATAATAATTCCATGATAAAATCTCTTCGTCCTTTAAATGAATTGACCATATCTCTAACAATATTTTCTGTATTCGAAATGGCTTCTATTCCTGCATGCTGAACCATATTAGTTGCGCATGTCACTGTATGCGAATGAATTTTAGAAGCCTGTTTTATTATTTCCTTTGGGGCTCCCATATATCCAAGTCGCCACCCAGTCATAGCATATGCTTTAGAAAATCCATTTATAGTGACAGTTCTTTCAACCATTCCTTCTAGAGATCCAATACTAATGCACTCTTGGCTATATTTTATTTCTCTGTATATTTCGTCAGATATGATCGTTATATCGTGATCAACTGCTAGATCTCTGACGCTCTCAAGTGCTTCTCTATTATAAACTGCACCTGTTGGATTAGATGGCGAGTTAATCACTATCATCTTTGTCTTATCAGTTATTGCTTCTTTCAATTTATTAATTCCTGGTAGTAGCTGGAACTCATACGGTTCAAGATCAACCCGTATTGGTTTTCCACCTGTCATTGATATAATTGGCTCATACGATACCCATGCAGGTGTCAAAACTATGGCCTCATCATCCCTGTCCATTATTGTCATTATGGCCTCAAATAAAGCTTGCTTGGCACCCGGTGTGACAATCACATCATCCGGGGCATATTCTAATCCACATTTCAAATTGAAATATTCTGAAATTGCATTTCTTAGTCCCTCTATGCCTCTAGAAGGGGTGTATCCATGATCGCCACGATCCAAAGATTCTTTAGCCGCTCTAATTATATTTTCTGGAGTTTTATAGTCAGGTTCTCCAACACTTAAATCGATTACATCTACCCCTTTTTGTTTTAAATTCGCGGCCTGATTGCCCACAGCAACTGTCGCACTGGGTTCTATCCCTTCAACCATTCGAGAAAATTTCATGATATCTCATTCACCATTTTTATCGCACTTTCCATAGCAAAACCTCCATTTTCAATCCTTTCCATAGCTTGCTTGGAATTCATTCCAGGACCAATTATTCCTAATGCTATTGGTTTGTCCCTATCCAAACTCACCTTTGTCAATCCCTGAGCGGCAGAATGGGCAATCACATGTTCATGATCGGTCTCACCTGATATTATTGCGCCTATCACAACAACTGCATCAATTTCCTTTCTCCTTGCCAATCTATCTGCAGCAAAAGGAGAATCATATACCCCTGGGACATAAACAGTATCTATCACAGTTGCACCATTATTTTTTGCAACCTTTTCTGCTTCTTCTTTCATAAGTTCAGTTATAGGTCCATTAAATTTGGCCACTACCATTCCTATTGATACCATGGTTTGTTCAAAGCCCGATGGACTAATAGGTCTAACGAAGGCATTCTTGTATTAAATTTTTAACCAATCATCTTTAATTAATCAATGGAAAGGTTGTAGTCCGTAGACTTACTCTGTGCCAACTAATGAATTCTAGATTTGGTCTTAAGTTTTTCAAAAATAACCCGACCATTTCAGCTCTTATTTGCATTTCACTTATATCACTTATAGTCCGAATAATAAACCTAGGGTCTAGAGTATCTCACTGGGATGAAGGCAGGGTAGCGTATGACATACTTCGATACGTAGACACAGGAGTATGGCAATATCGACCAATTGTCCATGGGCCATTTCTCCCTCAGGTAACTCACTATATCTTTGAGTTTGCTGGGGCAAATGATTTCACAGCTAGAATTTCAGTAGCCATTATAGGCGGCCTCCTTCCACTTGCAGTATGGCTTTATCGCGACCATCTAAAAAACAAAGAACTAATCGCACTCTCTCTCTTCTTAGCCTTGGACCCTCTACTCGTATATTATTCTAGATTCATGCGAAACGATGTAATTGTCGCAGCATTCATTTTTGTTTTTTTTGGATTTGTTCTTCGATTTTTATCCACTCAAAAAACCCGATATATTTATGCTGCAAGTGCATTTCTTGCTCTATCTTTCACAGCAAAAGAAAATGCTCTAATATATGTCATAATTTTACTCTTATGCTCGCTCCTAGTTCTAGATTCTAAACTGTTTCTTAACCGCGATAAAAAACCCGGATGGAAAAACATAGCAAAACAAAAAATTTCAAGCATATTCACCTCTATCTTAGACTTAAAAAAATACTTAATAATCGCATTATTCGAATTCATTTTTATACTATTCATATTCTATGCCCCCCGTTCTGGAATGGTAGATGGTTCCGGAATTGATCATCTCCTTTCTATGCCATTTATCTTCCCAAGTCTCCTTTATGAATCAATCATTGGATCTGGTTCTCGTCTTGTTTCAGAATGGATTCTAGGCCCTTCAACAGATCATGCATATTTGCCCTTTCTACGCCAATATTTCTTCATACTTCTAAACTCTTCTGGGGCTTTAATTTTATTGGCTTTCATTGGCTTCATTTCAGATCGTTATAGTGGAAAATCACCTAGGGTCTTAATCTCATTTGGATTCTATTGGGGACTAATCAGTTTATTTGTATATCCTCTCGCAATAGATGTGAGCTCTTCTTGGGCAGTTGTTCATACAGTAGTTCCTTTCTCCATTCCTGCAGCCATGGGTGCAGTTATAATTTATAAATGGGTGTCCGAATCATTTGACCAAAACGATAAACTTGGGGCAAGTCTAGCTGTGATTCTAATTTTATTAGTTTCAATGGGGACTATTGGAATTGCAATATCAACTAGTCACATCAATCCATATAGTGAATCTAATTTTATAGTCCAGTACGCGCAACCAGATGCTGACATGAACAAAACTCTTGAATCGATTAAATTGGCTTCTGATTATCATTCCGATCTGGATATTTTGTACTACGGGGATTACTTTTTAGTGGAAATAGAATCTAATGCATATCTATTGCCACTTCGCGATGGAGAATGGTATAATAGGCTTCCACTTCCTTGGTATTTCGAATCATATGGGTCAACTGTTGACAGCACAGCAGACATACCTACGTTCGAATCCATCCTAACAAACCAAAAACCACCTGTGATTATAGCTAGGTCAAACGAAGCAGACGAAATACAACCTTTCTTAAACGACTACAATAGGGTGGAACATGAAATTCGTCAATTCAACGTCGATATTGTCTTTTTCATTCACCGCGAATATGTAACTTAAATCTCTAGATAAAAAACTGTTTAAACCCATTCATGTCCTAAGATGTTTTTCGTTAATGATTTTATCCTGCATAACACAGTAAAAATATAATCTCACTATATGCCACCATGAGAACTCCTACTAATCTAAACGATCTTATCGAAAAGTTCCAACGCGAATCTCAAAACCCAACAGAAAAACCTAAAATTGGAATTCTAATGGGGTCCAAGTCCGACATACCAATTATGAAAGGTGCGGCAGAAGCACTAACTAATCTAGGATTCAAAGAGTACACCGGTAAACCAACTGGTGAAAATTTTTCCTTCGAAACTCATATAATATCTGCCCACCGCATACCCGACCTTTTATACGCTTATGCTAGCACAGCCGCAAAACGAGGGATCGAAGTTATAATTGCAGGCGCGGGAAGTAAAGCTGCCCACCTAGCAGGCGTGTGCGCTTCAATAGCATATCCAATTCCTACAATTGGAGTTCCTATTCATGAAGAATCAATTGGATCAGTCATTGGGATGCCCAAAGGTGCTCCAATACTCACTGTAGATTCTGCTAGTTCATACAACGCCGGTTTATCTGCAGTTCAAATACTTTCGTGCAAATATCCTGAACTAATTGAAGGTCTTTTAGAACTCCATTCCCAGAGGCAAGAAAGCGTCGTATCTGCATCAATTGAGTTACACAAACAAGGCCTCAGTTCTTACCTAAACGAATCTTGATTTATAATTCAATTAAGTACGCTTATACCAGTTCAACCCCAACACGGTACATATAGGTGATGTACGTATGAATCCTTGGCTCGCTATCGGTATGCTCGCACTTGTTGCGTTGCTCATACCCGTCGGAATGATGGCACTTTCTTCCATCCTCCGTCCAACAGTATATATATCTGGAAAAAATGCTACTTATGAGTCAGGCGAGATTCCAACTAGTTCCTCACATTTTAAGTTCGATATACAATATTATATGGTGGCATTGATGTTTGTAATATTTGACGTAGAGACCATCTTCATTTTTCCTTGGGCTTTGATATATAGCGATGTAGCAAAAAATGATTTATTCTGGGCCCTAATCCCCATGTTAATTTTCATAGCTATTCTTTTTGTAGGTCTTATTTGGGCATGGAGCACAGGAATTATAAAATGGGCAAATTCAGAAAATACTGCTGAACCTCAGGTGATCCAATGAGCCAAGAACAACCAATTAATTTAACCAATGGATCGATTTCAAAACATCCTCCCGCCCCGACCACATTCGAAGACTTATATGATTCAATCGACGATCGAACCAATTCCAAATTAAGAGAGGCATTTGGATCTTCGCCTTTCATCTTAACAAAGTTTGATGCTTTTATGAATTGGGTTCGTGGATCTTCACTATTTCTTTTACAATTCGGTATCGCCTGTTGCAGCATAGAAATGATGCACACTTTTGCAGTAAAACACGATCTAGATCGGTTCGGTGCAGGTGTCCCTCGCGCATCCCCCCGTCAAGCTGATCTTATGATTGTTCCTGGAACTATAGTTTCAAAATTCGCTCCTAGACTGAGGCGTGTGTATGATCAAATGCCTGAACCAAAATTTGTGGTTGGAATGGGATCTT
>CAWVSO010000052.1:0-6661 GCA_963932585.1 uncultured euryarchaeote | reverse complement strand
TTTAGTACCAACCGCTTGGACGGCCAATTCGCCTGCCATGGTCATGGGAGTTCGGCACGTAGAAAAACCCCATGAAGGCGTTCAATTCCACCCGGAAAGCATCCTGACTCCCCTTGGCGATGCAATCCTAGAAAATTTTTGCCGCCAGTGTTTAAAATAAGCTTTTATTGATTACTATTTAAACTATAGAGGATCATCTCTCATATATGGATGTCCATGACCTAGTAAAACGTGTGCAAAACGGGGAGCTCAAACTTCATGAACTCGAAGACCATGCAAATCCAGAAACTGCGGTAAAAGCCCGCCGTGAAATATTTGAGTCTAGGTTAAACGTAAAACTATCTTCAATAGGGGGTTCTCTCCTCGATCCAGCACTAGCTTCTACCAACATTGAAAATATGATTGGTTCTGTCCAAGTACCTCTTGGGATAGCTGGTCCAATAACTATCCATGGGTCTTCTATCGATGGGGATTTTTATCTCCCACTAGCAACTACTGAAGGTGCTCTAGTAGCTAGTGTCAACCGTGGATGCTCTGCCATTACAAGTTCCGGCGGAGCTACAGCACGTATATTTAATAACGGTATGACGCGGGCTCCAATTTTTAAGGTCTCTGGAGTTTCAGAATCCCTCGATTTCATAACCTGGGTAAATGATAATTTTTCTGAAATAGAAAAAATAGCAAATTCAACTACTAATTATGGAAAACTCTTGGGGATCAAACCATATGTAGTTGGAAATTCAATCTTCCTACGATTTTCTTACGATACCAAAGATGCTATGGGAATGAACATGGTAACAATTTCCACCCAGAAAGCATCCGAATTCATAGAAACACAAACAAAAGCAAAATTAATCTCCATTTCTGGAAATCTATGTGCCGATAAAAAACCAGCTGCAATAAATGCAATAGAAGGTCGCGGGAGAACCATAGCCGCAGATGTTCTCATACCCCGAAAAATTGTAGAGAACAAACTCCATACTACTCCAGAAACTATATCTGAAATAAATATTCAAAAGAATTATATTGGAAGTGCAAGGGCGGTAAGTTTAGGCCATAATGCTCAAGCAGCAAACATAATCGCTGCAATTTTTCTAGCGACTGGTCAAGATGCTGCCCAAGTAGTAGAAGGGTCTAATGCGATAACTACTGCAGAAGTCGTTAATGGGGATCTATATATGAGTGTTACTCTCCTTAGTATTGAAGTGGGGACAATAGGAGGCGGGACCAAACTTCCTTCTCAATCTGAATCTCTAGATATCATGGGTGTAACTGGTAGCGGAAACCCTCCTGGATCAAATGCAGATGCCCTTGCAGAAATAATATCTGCAGGCGTTTTAGCAGGGGAATTATCTCTCTTATCTGCACTCGGTTCACGTGACCTATCCAGCGCCCACGAAAGACTTGGAAGGTAACAGATTATATCTTCCTATACTTGCCTCTATTTTCAGTTATCTCTCCCAAATAAAGTAATTTTTCTAACTGTTTTTCTATTTTCCATTTCTCTCCTGTTTCATTTTCTATTTTCCGTAAGATTTCACTCTCTGTTATTCCTTCTGATTCTTGTATTATTCTGATCAATCTGTCCTTTTTATTTTCCCCAACTCTATACTTTTCCTGCATTTGATCAGATTCAATAAAAGATGCATTATCTTCTATATTTTTTTCTACGATATTCCATTCAGATGTGCTATTTTTCATTTTTTTAGATATCAGTTCAGAACGTTTTTTCCGAGCGATATCTATGTCCAAAGTTTCAACAAATTTCCTAAGTTTTTTAAATTTATGTTTCTTCTTACATCTAGGGCATTTCACATTTTCAGGATGCATTTCAATTATCCACACTGTCTGACAATTATTACAACCAACAACTGAATAAATGCGCATATCAATCCAACCTCTATGCTTAGTTATTGAAATTAGTTAACATATAACTTACTTTCTGGGTCTATGTCCAATAGATAAAGCATATGCCTGGTCACCGCCCTACTTATTATATAAAAATCCTGCTATGTCTTCAAAAGATCCCACAGAAGTCCAACTGGAAGTAATAAAGGCCTATCCCAATGATTCTGGTAGAGGAATCGCACGCTTGGATCCAGATACGCTCTTGCATCTTAAGCTTAGTCCTGGCGATATAATCCAGATCACGGGTGGCAAAACGACTGCAGCGAAAGTGTGGCGGGCAGACCGACAAGATTGGAACACCGATACAGTCAGGATAGACGGATTCACCAGACAGAATGCTAGTGTTGGACTTGGAGAACGAGTCACTATAAAAAAAGTAGACGCGATCCCTGCAGAAGAAATAACATTTGCCCCTCCGAAATCCAGTTCAATTCAATTTGGTTCAGATGCAGATAGTATGATCAGAAGACAAATCCTAAAACGACCTGTAGTTTCAGGAGACATAGTGCCTATAATGTCTAGTACAAGTCATCCTTTTATGAGGTCTCCTGGCCAAGCAATACCACTCATAGCCGTCGATACCACTCCAATAGGCATTGTCACAGTTTCTGAAAACACAGAAATTCATCTTCGAGACGATCCAGTTTCTGGCTACGAGCAATCTAGCAATGGGATTACTTACGAAGATATTGGGGGTTTATCCGACGAAATAGATCGAGTTAGAGAAATGATAGAATTGCCATTAAAACATCCTTCGCTATTCACAAAGCTTGGAATTAATCCTCCACAAGGAGTTCTCTTACATGGTCCACCTGGAACTGGAAAAACTTTATTGGCAAAAGCTGTAGCCAACGAAACCAGTGCATCTTTTTTCTCCATCGCAGGCCCTGAAATAATTTCGAAATATTACGGTGAATCAGAACAACAATTGCGTGCAGTGTTCGAGGATGCAGCAAAAGATTCTCCATCTATAATTTTCATAGATGAATTGGACTCTATAGCTCCAAAACGCGAAGATGTAACTGGGGAGGTAGAGCGCCGCGTAGTTGCACAATTACTCACCATGATGGATGGTCTTGAATCTCGTGGACAAGTAATTGTTATAGGCGCAACCAACCGTGTAGATTCTATAGACCCCGCTCTCCGAAGACCCGGAAGATTCGATCGAGAAATTGAGATCGGGGTGCCTTCCAAACTAGATCGGCACGAAATTCTTCAAATACATACAAGAGGAATGCCACTCTCAGACTCAATAAATCTAGAAGATCTCTCCCGTGAAACTCATGGATTTGTTGGGGCCGATATAGAATCTCTGACAAAAGAAGCTGCTATGAAAACACTTAGAAGGTATCTCCCAGAAATAGATTTGGACTCAGACGAAATACCTCCTGATTTAATCGAATCAATAATAGTGACCCAAGAGGATTTTGACCAAGCACTTCAAGAAGTAAGCCCTAGCGCAATGAGGGAAGTATTGGTTGAGGTTCCCAATGTGAAGTGGACTTCAGTAGGCGGGTTAGACGACGCCAAGCGGGACCTAAAAGAATCAGTCGAGTGGCCATTAACACATCCCGATCGATTTTCTAGAATGGGTATTTCTCCACCCTCTGGTGTATTATTGTATGGTCCACCCGGGACTGGAAAAACTTTATTGGCAAAAGCCGTGGCAACAGAAACAAACGCCAACTTTATTTCTATACGTGGGCCTCAGCTTCTTTCAAAATGGGTCGGCGAATCTGAAAAAGCAATAAGGGAAATATTCAGAAAAGCAAATCAAGTATCTCCATCTGTAATTTTCTTCGATGAACTCGATTCTATTGCTCCAAATAGAGGCATAGAATCTGGTAGCGGTGCATCTCAACGTGTTGTCAATCAATTGCTCACCGAATTAGATGGCCTAGAAGATCTAAAAGACGTCATGGTAATTGCAGCTACTAACAGACCTGATATGATCGATCCAGCACTCGTAAGATCCGGAAGATTCGATCGTCTTGTAATGATAAATGAACCTGACTTAGAAGGGCGAAAACAAATTCTTCAAATACATACTGATGAAATGCCTTTAACCCCTGATGTTAGTCTCAATGAGTTAGCTGAAATAACCGAGGGATATGTTGGAAGTGATCTTGCTAGCATAGCACGAGAAGCTGCTATAGAGGCCCTCCGTGAAGATCCTGATTCAGAAGAAGTTGAAATGCGTCATTTCCGTGCAGCTTTAAAAACAGTTCGACCAACAATAACTCCTGCACTTGTTAAGTATTATCATCAAATACAAGATGAGTTCAAAGGTGGAGTTGGGCTTTCTTCACCCAATCGTGGAAACACAGAAATAGGATTCCAATAACTATTTAGTCAGAAGTATACCTTCCATTTCTAAATCCTCTTCTTACATACTAAGTCTTATAATCGGTTCCAACAGAAGTTATATAATTAATATGACAACGCTAATAACTGGATCATCTGGACTGATAGGTAGAAATCTTGTGTCACGCCTCCACGACGAAGGCGAATCTTTGGTTTGCATGGATCTAGATTTAAAAGCTACTCCCTCTATAGATGGAGTTGAACTAGTCCAGGGAGATATCACCAATTACGAAAATGTTCTAGATGTTATCTCCAACTATAAACCTGACAAAATAGTGCATCTAGCATATCTTGTAGGCAAAGGCGCACTTGAGGACCTTAGTCTCTCGTTGCGTGTCAATCTGCTTGGTGTGGATAATGTTTTCCGTGCATCTGTTCAACAAGATGTCTCTCGTGTTGTATGGGCCAGTACTCTCGGCGTGTATAGCTCTCTAGATTATGAAAGTAATCTAACCGTAACTGAAGATTCTCCTCGTCCATACTCTCCTTATACTGCATATAAAACTGCATCTTATTATTCTGCCCTCAAACACATGAATGAATACCAAGCATTACTCTATGAATCTAGAGAAGGATTAGACTTATGCGCCATACGACCTAGTACTGTTTTTGGACCCGGGCGCTACACAGGATACCCTTGGGTAGGGAGCTTTGTTGAAGATGCAGTTTCTGGAAAACAAACCAAAGTTCCTATGCATCCAGATTCAACTTTTGGTTTGGTATATGTCGATGATGTTGTAGATCTATTCACAAAAGTAACTCTGGCAAATAAGCTAAATTTCTCAGTATATAATACTGGTGGTCATCTTATTTCTCTAGCTGAAATAGCCCAAGAAGTCAAAGAAACATTGGGTGGAGAAATGACTCTAGATTCAACAAAAAAACCCACTTCTCAGTTCAATATATCGAATGAACGCGCCCGTAATGAGTTCGGATTCGAACTTTTATCATTTTCTGAAGCTTTACAAAAGCACGCATCTACTCTCTCGTGATTTCTCTAAAAAATTTACTTGGCTCTGAAGGGAATATACTCTCTGATCGCAGTTTGCAACTTTTGTTACTAGCCAATATGGTCTATCCAATGGGAACTACTATGATTTCTCCTATATTGGAATCTTTAATCCTGCCACTTTCTACAACCCCTGCGGCAATCGGATTATTGGTAACTGCATTTTTTGTCCCATTAATGATTTTATCTCCCATCGCAGGAGGTATGGCAGATTTATACGGAAGGAAACCGATACTGATCATTGGATTGTTGATATTTGGTTTCTCTGGACTTCTAATGACAATCAGTACTTCTTTTTTATTGACATTTTCACTTAGATTACTTCAAGGAATAGGCGGGGCATGCATTTTGCCCGTTGTTGTTACTTCTCTAGGGGATCTATATACTGGTACAGCAAGCGCAACCGCACAAGGTCTAAGATCTACCAGTCATGGAGTAAGCGGAGCAATCTTCCCTGTATTTTCTGGTTTCTTGGTATTGGTTGCATGGAATTATCCGTTTCTTCTTTATGTAGTTCCAATCCCGGTTGCACTTATCATCTACTTATTTTTAGAAGAACCTTCTACTATTTCTCAAGGCGGTTCTGCCAATCCAAATAGAATATCTCTTAGAACAATATTACAAAAAGTTCCTAGTTTGTTACTTTTCCCTAGACTTTCAGCTGCAATTCTCGGAATGTTTCTAACATCTTTTGTATTCACAGCATATGTAACTTATAGCTCTCTTATAATTGTACTTGGAATAAGTGGAACTGCTGGCCAAGCAGGAATACTAGTTTCACTTTTCAGTGCTTCAAGTGCAGTTGCAGCAACACAATCTGGTCGCATTTATTCTTATTTTAAACACTTGATCTATCCATTTTCTGCTCTATCCGTTATTATTGGAGGAGGTCTAATCATCGTCGCATTGTCCCAATCTCTACTTCAAATGGCAATCGGTGCTTCTTGCATAGGCACTGGTTTTGGAATCTTATTCTCACTCAATCGTGTTTTGATACTCGAGTTCGCCCCTGAAGATTTTAGAGGCATATTAATTAGTTTTGGAGAGACTGCAAAAGGCGCAGGCGCAACACTAGCACCTGTAGTCATGGGATTGATTTTCATTATTTTACAAAATTATTTAGATTTAGTACCTGCGCTTAGGTTAACAAATGTCATTGTAGGTTTCTTAGCGATCATAGCTGGGGTATTTTTATCTTTCATCGCTGTGTCAAAAAAACCAGAAAAAATTGATATGTCGGCTTTTTAATTATCAAATTATTTACTCTTCTATAAAATTTTAGAAGCTGTTTCTTCATCCATCTACCCATCTCGCATTCCCTTCAACATTTCTTCATGACACTAATCACATTTTTAAGCGTAGTTACTACCAAGGCACACT
>CAWVSO010000051.1:0-6734 GCA_963932585.1 uncultured euryarchaeote | reverse complement strand
TGATGTTCTTCTAAATGCTTTGGGCAGTGTACATAATGCTGTATCGCAATGCCAGAAAAAACCTTTACTAGGGTACCCTGGCCAATGCACTTCTTCATATTTTTCTCTAAGTGCTTCTATCCTTCTCCCATATTCGCCCCCACCTTCAACTTTGATTAATTTACCTTCTTCAAATGTAAGGTCTATATGCGGGAAAAAACCAGCATGGTTCGCTGTACCTGAAATGGTTCCACTTGCTCCTCCAAATACGGGCGCGGCGTCTTGAGAGAGGTATATTGGTTGATTCTGTTCATCTCTACACCCTCCTCTGCATTCTCCCACACAAGTCGCTTGCAATGGATCCATATATAGATGACCAGATTGCCACGCTGTCATTTCCCACCTAGCTGCCTCATCAGGTGTGAGTTTAAATCTCAAATTCGTACCTTGCGGGTCTGTCATAGTCACTTCTTCTACATCTCCTAAAACTTCAATTATTTTCCTCTCAATTTCTATGAGTAATTCATCTGGAAGGTCCCAAGTTCTAGATTGAAACTCTTCCCAATTATTAAATTGCCAGTTATTCTTAAATTTATGGCTATGCTCTTCTAGAACACTAGCTTTTTGCGACCTTGCTCCTATGTCCCAATAAATTTTATTGTAGTTCGGATGCTCATCTAAAAATTTCTTTAAAGGCCCTGCGATATTCAGTCCACTTGCAAGATCTGCAGTTTCAGGCGACCCAGAAGCAATACCGTTTTCAAACATTTCTGCCTCTCTCCATCCCTCTTCCACTGTACTTTTCTGGTGTATCTCTCCAGTCAATTCTTCTGGGTATAGGAATCGAACCACGTCCGCGCCATCTATCTCGCAAGATTGCATAACTGCACGCTCAACATATTCGTTTTGATCTGGCAGCGATAGCACCAGTATGCAATCTCCCTCTTCTACGGGTCCCATGGCAGTTCTACCTCCTTTCTTTCTAGCAATTACTTTTGCTTTTTGAATGCACTCTTCCACGCTTGTTGGTTCTTCGTACGTTGGGGCTTTTGGTTCTGGATAATTATATTTCATTTTTCAACCTCGTTTTCATCCTTATTTAGTTTATAGTGGTTAATCAATCCCCCTGCCTCAAAAATAGATTGGATTTCTCTGGGCATAGACTCACCTTCTATTTCTACACCTGTGGTGTTATTCAAAATAATACCTGTATCTAGGTTAATTTCTATTTCATTTCCCTCTGAAACAAACTCTGTTATTCTTTTCGCTGTAATGACTGGAAGCCCAATCGCAATCGCATTTCGATAAAATATTCTTGAAAATGATTCTGCAACAACCCCTGACACTCCTGACAATTGCATGGCTATAGGTGCACTCTCTCTACTACTTCCGCATCCAAAATTTTTCCCTGCTACGACAATATCTCCTTTTTCAATTTCATCTGCAAATCCTGGTCTTACTGGGTCAAAAACATGCTTGTAATCTATAGTAGATCCGTGTGTGTAGTCTGTAGGAATTATCGCGTCTGTACTTATATCATCTCCAAATATATATGCCACCCCCTTCATAATTTCCTCCTTGGATCTGTAATCATCCCTGTTATAGAAGATGCAGCTGCAGTAGCAACACTGGATAAATATATATCAGATTTATAACTCCCCATTCTGCCTCTAAAATTTCTATTCATTGCGGCAAGACACACTTCGCCTTCACCAATAATTCCCATTCCTCTTCCTACACAAGCTCCACAAGTAGAATTAGTCACAACTGCACCAGAATCTGTCAACACGTCTATAATTCCTGCTTTCAAAGCCCTAGAATATATGGCTCTAGATGCCGGTGTAACTATCAAGCGCATCCCCTTGGCAATTTGGTTCCCGTTTAAAATCTCAGCAGCAATTTTTAAATCCTGAAATTTACCATTTGTACAAGAACCTATGAAAACCTGATCTAGTTTAATATTTTCCACATCTTCTACATCTACTACATTACCCACCTTATGGGGTGTAGAAATTTTGGGACTTATGCTGCTAACATCAACTTGATAAATCTCATCATACGATGCATCTGCATCTGAATCTCTCGATTTATATGGGATATCTGTCCGTTTATTTATATAATCTGTCACCTTGGAATCTGTCGGAGTAAATCCAAATTTGGCCCCTAGCTCTACTGACATATTGGGGAACATGAATCTATCGTCAAGTTCCATCGAATCAATTGGACTTCCTGTATATTCTATAGATTTATACTGTCCAAAATCAGTGCCATATTCTCCTGCGATATGGAGGATCAAATCTTTCGCACCAACCCATTTGTTAAATTCACCTTCAAACTCAAATTTAATAGTCTCTGGAACTCTTAGCCAAGTTTCTCCAGTCGCCAGTACATATGCCATTTCTGTATAACCCAAACCTGTTCCAGCTGCCCCAAAAGTACCGTGGCTAGTGGTGTGAGAATCTGTTCCAACTACCAATTCACCCGGGCGAATATGTCCATATTCTGGAAGTATGTTATGTGATATCCCTGAACCAACATCATAGAAATTTTGAATTCCCGTTTCTTGTATAAATTTTCTAATAGATACTTTACTGTCTGCATCAGCAACATGGTGTGATGGGGCTATATGGTCCATTACACAAACAATTTTAGATGTGTCCCATACGTTAT
This sequence comes from uncultured euryarchaeote, assembly GCA_963932585.1. Classification (GTDB taxonomy): domain Archaea; phylum Halobacteriota; class Halobacteria; order Halobacteriales; family Hikarchaeaceae; genus Hikarchaeum. The sequence continues at coordinate 4,085 of CAWVSO010000051.1, read as the reverse complement.
CCACTTCCATTTCTTTAAAATAATCAATTATACTAGGGGTTCCCATATCATGGGCCATAGCCATATCAACTTTACAAATTATATGGTCTCCTGGCCAAACTTCTTCTAAGTCAGCCGAATTAGCAAGTATTTTTTCAGCAGTTGTATGACCATTCATATAATTCATAAGGCATATCCTATAAAATAATTTTGGAATATGCCGCCCCTAGTAAATCAAAATTTCACCTATTAACTAGTTAATATCTATTCAATCCTATAATTTTTTCCCGTAAGCAACATATGCTATTATGGCTGCAGATATCATCAAAACAATTACCAGTCCAAAAAAAGCAGTATCATAACTAAATTTCTCTGCAACAAATCCTATGTACGCTGGGCCTAAGGCGCCTATTCCTGTGGCAGTCGTTTTAGCAGCTCCCAAATCGCCGCCTCTATTTTTTTCATCGATCATGTCTATCAATAATGATTCTATGACTGGTGGTTGTGCTTTATAACCTATGGAAAATGCTATCACAGCTATCATGATATATGCTGGGGTCGGTGCAATAACCAACCAAATCATGGCGAATACTGATAACAATAATCCTCCCAATGCAACTTTTGGCCTTTCAAATCTATCTGATATTTCACCTGCAACAGGCTTAATGACAATTCCCACTGCAAACAAAAAAGAAAACACAATTGTAGCTAACTCTGGGGAGAATCCTTTTGCATATTGCAAATACAGTGGCAGAAACATAAGCACACTCAACGTAGCGAACCACAACATCGAGTATGACATTATCAATAAAAACAGACGTTTATTCCCAAAAATCCGTCTCGCAGTATCTCCAATATCTAATGAAACTTTCTTAATCACATACTTTTCTTTGGATAAGCTATGGTATGCGATACCCACAAGAACTAGACCTATAAATAGAGGGACGAGGGCAAACCTCCAAGAAATCATAAGAATCACTATCACAATAAATGCCAAACCCGATCCAATTAATCCCCCTATCTCTGTACCAATGAATAAAATTCCAAGAGCCCGCCCTCTTTTTTCCCCAAACAATTCTGCAACCCTTGTTCTAGTGGGGATCGAAAAAGTAGAACGCCCAAATCCTAAAATTATAACCCCGGCTAAAAATGCAGCATATGTTGGACGAACGCCTATAAAAACAAGGCCAAATATTGTCATCACCATTCCTGGAACTATCAAAGTAACTCTAGTTAGTTGGTCTGAAAATTTTCCTCCTGGGTACATTCCCAAAGCATATGCAATGTTCAACAGAGTCATGGCAACACCAGCTTGAAAAACTGTTATCGATAAATCTTCTATTATGTTCGGAAGCATTGGTGGGAGTACAAATTGAGTGGCCTGAACCAACCCCCATCCAATAGTAGCTATTATAAGTATTTTATTTCTATGACTAATCATTCTATCTCAGTTAAATACCAGATTTAAACTTTTTATCTGTTTTCCACGCTGATCACTCTTCCTCAAGTTCATCAATCAATTCTTCGAGAGATTTTTCTCCAACTCCTGCTTCTTGACCTTCTTCAAATTCAACACTATAATTACTAGTTCCAAACATAGTTTGAACAATACTTTTTATAGTTCCAATCTCGCCATTATGTTTACTATGGATGTCATGCAAAATCACTCTGCTTCCTTCTTCTAATACCATATGTATGGCTACGTTCTCTATCTGTATTAACAATTGTCTCTCATTTTCATGAAAGGTGATGTGCAACATCTTGAATATGCGTTCCACAATATTCGCAACAAATAATCTCTTCGGTTATGTTAAATTTAGATAATATTGGCTCTTTTGTATTGGTAATGCAGTTCCTATTGGGGCAAGTCAATATTCCAATTACTTCTTTTGGTCTTTGAACTCTGTGTTTCAAATGAACTTCATAATCTAATATGATGTTTATTGTAACATTTGGGGATACCAGCGATAATACATCCAATTCATCTTGGTTCAATTCTCTATTTTGAATCTTCACAATATCTTTATTTCCTACAGTTTCACTTTGAAAATTCATTATAACACTAACTGACTCTCCATCTGAACCATCGATGCCTAGTAAAGCCAATACATTCATTCCCTGGCCTGCATCTATGTGGTCAATTACTGTCCCATTTTCAATTTTACTTACATGTAGTTCTTTGTCAGTCATGATTTCAACATAAGGTCTAATAATGCCATTCTTACCACTACTCCATTGTGCGCCTGTTCAATGTAGATGGCATGATCTGTAGTATCAATTTCTGGAGAAATTTCATCCATTCTTGGTAGCGGGTGCATCACTTTTAAATGTTTAGGTGCATTTTCCAATATTTTTTTATTTATCCTATATTGTCCAGAAACCTTTCGGTACTCATCTTCGTCTGGAAACCTTTCCCTTTGAATGCGTGTCACATACAATATATCTAGTGTACCTAGAATATCCTTAAGCTCTGTATATTCTTTTACTTCTGAACCTGAACTTTCTAAATCATATTTAACATTTTCTGGCAGTCTCAAACCCTCTGGACTGATAAAACTTAATTGTGAATCAAATTTCGTAATTGCATGCGCAAAAGAGTGCACGGTTCTTCCATATTTTAAATCTCCCATGACTCCTATATTCAACCCATCCAATTTCCCAGAAGATTTCTTAATGGTGTATAAATCCAATAATGTTTGAGATGGATGTTGTCCTGCACCATCGCCTGCATTTATCAATGGAATGTCTATAAAATCACTAGCCATTTTAGCAGCGCCTTCTTTTGGGTGTCTAAGAACTATGGCATCTACATACCCTGCAACTACTCTGATTGTGTCTGCCAAAGATTCTCCTTTTGCAACACTAGATGTCTCTAAAGTACCCATATTAACAGTATCACCTCCTAATCGTTTAATTGCAGTTTCAAAACTCATTCTAGTTCTGGTACTAGGTTCATAAAACAATAACCCAATTATCTTCCCAGAATAACTTTTTGAATAAGCCGCGGGGTCCATTTCAATCTCACTAGCCCGATCAAGCACCTCTACAATTTCCTCTCTAGACAATCCCTTTGTAGTTATTAGGCACTCGCGCATCTGATACTTAGGAACTTCTCCCAACTATATAAACTTCCCAGATTATTCTCTTATAAACCCGAACTTATTCTATTCTTCTTCAATAACTTCTATCTTCTCAAAAACTTCTTTTATTACTACTCTATCCACTCCTATTTTTTCAATCAATTCGTTCGCTATCTGACTTTTTGTAAATAGCCAATTCTGGTTAAATGCCAATTCTGGAACTGAAGTTATGTATAAAGTTTTGGCACCATCACTTTCCGTTTCAATATGATTCTCCAATTCGACACCCACGTACATCTCTATCAACACACCAACTTTCTCGACAGGGTCTTCAATAATTCTATTTATCTCGTATTCATATTCTATGTCTTCTCCTGCCAAAGGGTGATTAAAATTAACACGTGCCCTTCCTCCAATGAGCGTTTCAATTTGTACTTGGTGATTCTCAACTGTTGTTCTTGCACCAGGGTATCGATCATCCTTTGGAATTTTATCAATACTAACTGTTTTTACCCATTCAGCATCGTATTCACCAAACGCATCCGCTGCAGCAATATCTATTGTTTTTAGTTTTCCAATTCCAGTTTCTCTCATTGACTCTTCAACTGAAAGAAAAACATGATTCTCACCAATAACTATCCTTCTTGGTCCCCATTTTTGGTTCTTTGTATCTGCTCCTTCTTTTTCTGCCACTTCTTCTTCTGTTGTATCTATCAACATCCCATTGCCTTTTGATCTAACTGTGCACACCATTTCGACAATATCGCCATCTTTTATGGAACTTTTTTCTTTACTCTTTTTTGCGGTTGAACCATCTTCCTGATCTTCTGCCATAGGTACCCCAGACCCGTTCTGCAAATAAACAATTTGATTTGAATATACTCTAAATTCACCCGGACTGGGGCATTCTTCGATTTAAAATACGCAAATTTTATCCGGAAACTACATACTCGATGCAAAGTCTATTACCGATAAGAATGGCGGGGAAGAATATTCAAATTAGATCCCCTAACAGACTCTCAATCG
>CAWVSO010000050.1:0-7032 GCA_963932585.1 uncultured euryarchaeote | reverse complement strand
TTGGCTGCAAGTCTGTATCCTGAAATGATTGTTGTGGGGTGGATATCTTCATCTAATAGACTTTCTGCTTTGAGGAGTAGCTCCCCGGTTAGAACAACAGCTGTTGTAGTACCATCGCCAGTTTCTTCTTCTTGAGAATCTGCAACTTCTATAATCATTTGCGCGGTAGGATGTTCTATATCCATTTCAGATAGTATGGTTGCGCCATCGTTTGTGATTACAACATCTCCAAGAGAATCGACAAGCATTTTGTCCATTCCCTTAGGGCCTAGTGTGCTTCTAACGGCCTCTGCGACTGCTTTTGCTGCAGCGATATTCATTCTTTGTGCGTCCCGACCGCTCGTTTGTTGACTGTCCTGACTCAGAACAATGATAGGTTGATAAGCCATAATTTAGTTAACTCCAGATGTAATTATTCACTATCTTATGGAGTTAAGGTTCTAAATAAAACTTTCGTTAGGAGAAAGGCGAGAAATATGTCTGAAAACTAGTGAAATTGGAGGATATACTAGAATGGATTTAATAGCTGTCATGTAAAAATGAAGATAGAGATGATAAATTATGAACTGGGAAAAAGGCCCGCCCTTCTAGTTGTCGATGTAACTAGATCGTTGGCAGATTCTAATGTAAAAAGTGCATACAAGCCTTGCATTGAAGCTGGAGAATATATACAGAAATTATTAAAAGTGTCACGAGAATCGAATATACCAATTATATTTACAAGAGGTGGAAAATTATCCCACACTAGTGGTGGCATAAATTTAACAAAAATACAACGTGGTGGGTGGGCTAAAAAAACAAAAGTTCGTGTTGAAGATCAAGAGATGGCAAAAGTATATATGGAAATTTTGCCTGCTTTGGGACCAAAAGAAGGTGAAATTGTTCTAGATAAAAGCCGCTCTAGCGCGTTCTTTAAAACTATGTTAGATACGTATTTATCTTCAATGAAAATTGATACATTGATTATAACAGGAATGATGACTTCGGGTTGCATACGTGCTACTGTGACAGATGCTTTTTCTAATGATTTTAATATACTAATTCCTAAAGAATGTGTAGCAGATAAACGGATAGAAGCTCACAACTACCATATGGATGAAATGAATTTGAAATATGGTCAGGTAAAAACATTAGAAGAAGTTGTAGGTTATATTGAATCTATATCTTAATTCAGTTCAGTTTCGACCATTGTTTCTATTTTATCTAGTCCTTTTTTAAGTTGGTCTAGACTACTTGCAATACTAAGTCGAATATAGGACCCTTCTGCCCCAAAACCACTTCCTGGAACTGTGACAACCCCATAGTCCATAAGAAGTCTTTTTGCTATGTCAGAATCGGAACCATTTAATGAATCCACGTTTAGAAAAACATAAATTGCCCCACCAGGATGTGGACAAGAAACCCCCTTAATGTTGTTTATTCTATCGACAACATAATCACGTCGAAGTTGGAATTCTTTTTTCATTTCTTGAATGGGTTTTTGATCCCCAGTTATTGCAGCTAATGCTGCCATTTGAGATACGCTAGATGCAGAAGAGGTAGTACTCTGATGGAACTTTGCGGATGCAGATATTATATGTTTGTTTCCAGCGAGCCACCCCAATCTCCACCCCGTCATTGCATATTTTTTAGAACATGAATTTACTACCAGAACATTTTCTGGATGATCAACATAGGAAGCTAAACTTGCAGGTGATCCCTCATAAGTGAGTCCTTCATATACTTCATCTGAGATGACATATATGTTGTTTTCAGATGCAGCATTGACGACTTTGTTCAGTTCTTTTTCATCGTAAACCACACCCGTAGGGTTGTTAGGCGAATTCAGAACTATTGCAGTAGTTTTTTCAGATATTTTTTCTATTATGGTTTCAGAATCTAATTGAAATCCGGTAGATTCTGAGAGAGGTGCCATAACAGGTATACCTCCTATTAGTTTAACTTGAGAAAAATAATTTGGCCAACATGGAGTGGGGAATATGACTTCATCCCCGGGATTAATAGTTGAAAGTAACGCTAAGAAAATAGCTTCCATCGCCCCATTTGTGACTATTATTTCTGAGTTTGGGTCAAATTTGATATTATTTTCTGCAATCATTTTTTGAGAGATTGCTTCTCTGAGTTCGAATAGTCCAGCGTTATGAGTGTAATGTGTCGCGCCCTTTTTAGCTGCATCTGCAGCGGCTTCAATTATATGAGAAGGCGTAGTGAAATCAGGTTCACCTATTGCTAGGCTTACCAGGTCATTACCCGCGTATTGTGAAGCTAAATCGAACATTTCTCGTATAGGTGAGGATGAACTGGACATTGCCCGTTTTGAAAGATTGAGGTTTTCTGAAGAAGTCATCTCTTACCAGATAGATACCACTCATTACAACTAAAAGGTTTCTTATAAAAAAGAAAAGATAGACGACAGTATCTGAAAAATTATTCTTTGACTATTTCTTTTGATACCGGGGCGATTCCTGTAATGACTTCGCGCCATTTATTGATTATTTCATCCGTATATTCACGTGGAGCTTCTGCAACTTTAGGGAAATTATGCTTGCGTTCGTATGGTATTGTTGCATCGATTAAAGCACGGGAATTGAAAGTCAAATTTTTCAGTCCAGGCTCAGTTCCTGCAAATTCAACGAGAGGGTCTAGAGGTGTACTCCAGGTCCTGCGTTGGATGTCTATATCTGTCGCTGGGTCGCATCGGGTACTCATTGCCCAAGCGACTTCATTCCAGCTAGTTGGATCTATATCATCGTCGACAACGACGGTGAATCTGTTTGCATACCCGCCTTCTCTGACATGCTGTGCTATGAATCCTGCTTGGCGTGCGTGGCCAGGGTATCTCTGTTCAATGCAAATAATATTGAATAATCTAGAACCACCAGCTTCTGTTCTCCATACACCTTTTATTCCAGGAACACCGGCAGTGTCTAAATAATCCCAGGTAGTTGCAGATCTTGCTAATGCTTTATGATAAGAGTAGTCATAAGGCGGTCGTGCAGGGACAGCGCACGTCATGATGGGATCGTTTCTGTGGTAAACTGCCTCTACGTTTATCAAAGGTTCTTCGTCTGCATCTCTTCCATAATATCCTTGCCATTCTCCAAATGGACCTTCTAGATGGGTAGAATGTGGTTCAATAAATCCTTCAATTACAATTTCTGCATTTGCAGGGAGTGGAAGTCCAGTTACAGGACCTTCTACTACAGGGAAGGGGTGTCCTTTAAGACCACCTGCATGGGCATATTCACCATAAGGGTGAGTGTGTTCTATGCCAACTGAAGTGTAGAAAAATAAAACAGGATCTTGACCAAATGAAGCTGCAACTGGAACACGTTCATCACGTTGCCAATAGTCATCTATGTCTAATGCACCATGTTTGCCGGGAGAAATATAAACCCCTGCTGTGTTTTTACTGTGCACTTGGACACGGTAAGCTCCTAAGTTTGCTTTCCGGCCCATTCCAGGATTATCTGTGATAAAACTAGTTGCAGTTCCGATATACCGTCCCCCATCATATTCATGATGTTTTGGGACAGGGAATTTGAATAGATCAACGTCGTCGCCTCTATCAACGTTTTCCATGACGGGTGCATCTGATGCTTGAACAAATTCAGGATCAATTGCCTGAACTTTTTCTATTTCTTTGGTCCTTACCCTGTAATCTTTAAGAAATGTCATTTCGTGATGGTAACCTGGTTCCATTCCGAGTGCTATCGCGAGACGATTCATGGAATTTGTCATCCCATACATTGTTCGGAAACCCTTTGCATAGCCAGGTATCTCGTCAAAAATGGGTGAGGGAACAGGTCTTGGATGATGACGGCATAGTTCATGAGAGATCGTACTCATCTCCCTATCCCAGTCTGCACCAGTTATATCTATTATCTCTCCATCGACTTTTCTTGCTCGGTCAATAAATTCTCTTAGACCGACCCAATCAATAGTGTTTGTACTCATTGTATGTGTTTTTTTAGAAATTGTTAGGTTTATAACTTATTAAATTAGATTTTGAGCAGATAAGCGTTCTATGATTCTTTCTGGCGTTATAGGAATGACGTCCATTTCGATGCCTATTGCATCGAAAATTGCGTTTCCTATTGCAGGTGCTGCTGCCATAATTCCCATTTCACCTATTCCTTTTGCACCATGGGGTCCAAGAGGTTCAAGAGATTCAATTATGAAGACTTTTGAGTCATAAGGGAGTTCTAAAGTTTTAGGTATACGATAGTCTTTAAAATTGGAATTGATAATGTGGCCATTTTCATGGATTACTTCCTCATATAGAGCACTTGCAATTCCTTGGGCTGCCCCGCCTTCAAGTTGCTGCTCTACTATTGAAGGATTAATTGCACGCCCAACGTCGCATGCAGTGCAGAAATGGAGTACTTTTGTTAGACCAGTTAATTGATTTACTGCAACGACAGCAGCTTGTCCAATTGGAGTCCAAAATGCGTGAAATTCTCCATTTTTACGAGAATCAAAAATTGATGTTGTTTTTAATATATTTTCAGAAAAGTGAGGATCCAAGCTGTCTGATATTTTATCGATTATATCATCTATAGAAATGGATAGACTATGTGAAGATGAATGTGAAATTTTGCCATTGAAAAATAATAATTTATCTGTAGATATACCATCAAAAAATATGGAAGATGCAAATTCCAACATTCTTTGTTTTAGTTCGGATGATGCCAAAATCAATGCATTTCCAGTGTGATAGGTATACCTGCTCCCAGTTGGCCCGGGATCTAATGGCACTAAATTCGAACCTCCAGATATTACTCTTATGAAAGAGGGGTCAAGATTAAACTCATCTGCAGTTATTTGAGTTAGCATTGATTCAGACCCTTGGCCTATATCAGGGGCACCCACAGTGACCTCTATCATAGGCCCTTTTTTTATCTGAACTGTAACGGAAGTGGATAGACGGGAAACTGGTTTATTTCCATATGCAATGCCAGTTCCAATTGACCACTCAGGAGAGAGATATTCTTCAGGGAGTGAAGAAATGTTAAGTTGTTGTAAATCTTCAACGACTAAGTTTAGACATTTTTCGGTGTCGTTGGGACCAAGTGTTTCTCCGATTGCATTTACATCCCCCGTTTTAAGAATATTTTTTAATCTAAAATCGAGAGGGTTCATGCCTATTTTTCGTGCTACTTTGTCCATATGCCGTTCGAGTGCCCAATTTACCTCTGGTTTTCCGAATCCCCTAAATGCTGCAGAAGGAGGAAGATTTGTATATATTGCATCGCAATGCCACTTTACTGAATCTATGTTGTAAGAACCATATACTGTGTGTGGAATCCCTCTGACCATCCGGATAGATTCTTCATTATATGCCCCCACATTAAATTGAACGTTTACCTCTCGCGCAATAAGCTTTCCATCGAACGATACACCATCTTTTACGTGTGTTTTGATTTGGGGTCGGCTCAAAAGAAACTCGTTTGCCCTTGAGAAGGATAAACGGACTGGTCTATCGAAATTTAATGCTGCGGCTACCAATCTAGGTTCAAGAAAAGCTGTTTCTTTATTTCCAAATCCCCCGCCAACATAAAATGTTTTGACATACAGATTATCAGATAGAAGATGAGGATAAGATTGAAGCAATTCTTTCTTTACCTGGTGAGGCACTTGGTGAGATGTCCACACAGTTAATTTTTCAGAAGTGTTATGCGCAATTGCTACATGAGGCTCCATGCAACAATTTTGAAATGATTTCGACTCATAAGTTGCTTCCACAATTATATCTGAAGAATTGAAATGTTCATCCACATCCCCCGAAGACCCATCTACAGCATATAGTAGATTTGGTGAACAATCATCGCTGTCAGAGATATGAGTTATTGCTTGATGACGTGGATCGTGCCCGGGTATTTCTATTTCGTAATCACGAACGTTAGTGTGTACAGTCGCAAGAGGTTCCGGAGATAATGCTTCTTCGAACGTGAAAATTCCAGGTAGAGGGTCGTATGTTATTTTAACCTGGTTAACAGCTTTTGATGCTATAGATTCTGTTTCGGCTACGATTATACCGATTGGTTCTCCAACGTAACGGACTTTTTCTATGGCAAATATGGGTTGGTCTAATATGAATTGTCCCCTCATGGTATTGGGCACATCTTTGTGGGTGAAAATTCCCAATACCCCAGGGATAGATTCTGCCTTGGACAAGTCTATATCCACGATATTTGCATGTGGAAGGCTACTTTGTATGAGCTGTGCGTGCAGCAGATTTTTTGGATTAAAATCCATCACATATTTGGCTGCACCAGATACTTTTTTGAGAGCATCGATTCTAGGAATTGATTTCCCCACATAATTATTTTTAATGGTATTTTTTTCAGCTTGTTTAAGAGAGTAACCCATTATTTTGTTTTCCTTAATCTATTGAATTTAGTTGTGGCACATTACGTCTATCGGTGGAAGGATGATAAAATGACAAAACATAAATTTAACTAGTTCAATGGAGATCTAAAGATCATATGGGAAATGTAAAAAAACTCAGTGGAGATGTTGCGGTTATAACAGGCGCAGGTAGAAACATTGGACAGAAAATGGCAGAACTTTTTGCAGAGGAGGGGGCAAAAATTGTAGTAGTGGATATTGATAAAGATCGTGCTGAAGAAACAGTGGATCTTGTTAAACAGAATGGAGGAGATGCAATGGCCATACAAACAGATGTTACCGATGAGGACCAAGTAAAACGAATGGTTGAAGAAGTAGAGGATGCCTGGGGACCAATAAATATTCTTGTCAACAACGTTGCTATTAGTGACCATGATGGTCTTTTTGACCTTTCAGTTGAAACGTTCGATAGAATTTTCGCAGTTAATGTTAGAGGTGCGTTTTTATGTACCAGAGAAGTTGCTAAATCCATGAAAAAAGTGGGCAATGGTAGAATAGTGAATGTATCTTCAACTTCTGCACACAGAAGTAGAACTGATGCCCCTGTATATGCTGCTTCGAAGGCTGCAATAGTGAGTTGGACACGGTCGATGGCTAAGATACTTGCCCCAGACATCAGAG
>CAWVSO010000049.1:0-7121 GCA_963932585.1 uncultured euryarchaeote | reverse complement strand
CTAGAAAAATCATATAAGTTGCTATTTCAACTGTAGTATCTGCCAAAAAAAATGAAATTAATTTGGCAAATAACAAACCCAATACAACAATTATCTCTGATGTAAGTGCTAGTAGCGACGATCTATTGTATGTAAACTTGCCCCCCAATACCCTATCAATTGGTGGTGTGGCTAGGCTAGCAACTAGTGTTGGTATTCCTATGTAAAATATTCCTTTATAAATATCTTTTATTGGGGAACCTGTATCGAACACACCAAAACCAACCACTGCTGCTATCAATACAGAATACAGCACACTAATCTTCCAGTTTGGGGATTTAAATATAAATCGTGACAAATCTGAAAGATTACTTTGGGAGGCTGTCATTATTATCTATGAATTACAAACATGTCTAAAGTTCTTGAAAATGTCTATTCCTTTCTCTGTATGGCTCACTTCAGGATGCCATTGAACGCCGTATAAATTCTTTTCTATATCACTCATCGATTCAATAGGGCACACGTGGCTAGTTGATGTCATGGTAAAACCTTCTGGAAGTTTTTTAACTTCATCTTCGTGACTTGCCCATACTCTGACTTTAGGGTAAAGTCCTCCTACAATAGGATCTTCTTTATCTATTATTTCAATTTCAACATCTGCATATCCTCCAAATTCTCCTTTTCCAACTTCTCCGCCAAGAAACTCTGCCATCAGCTGCATTCCTAAACAAATTCCTAAAATAGGCACCTCCAGCGACAGGTATTTCTTACATTCACCAGACTGGTTTATATTCGGTCCTCCTGATAGAACTATTCCATCTGCATCTATGTCCTCTGGCAAAGTGCTGTTGTCTATCAATTCGGTTTCAACCCCAATTTCATTAAGTAAACGAACTTCTAAGTGTGTAAACTGACCATGATTGTCTACCACAAGAATTTTTGTCATCACCAACCCCTCCGTGTCCGGCACTAAAAAACAACTTTATCTTAATTTATCTTCATATCTCTCTCTAGCAGATTTAAATACAGTTTCTTCATCTTCTATTTTTTTTCTCCCATAAGCCATTTTAATGGCTTTTAAATCTGGTTCAACACAGTCATCAATTCTCACGCCAGACTTGTGCACCTTTGCATGACACCATCTACATAGTGTAATAGTTATTTCATGACTCATATCCTCTCTATCTGGAATTTTTCCACCCTCAGTTTCAGCATACGAAAGATGGTGTTTTTCTAGTAACGGTCGGCTATTATCATGAGAATTCAAATGCTCTTCCAATCCACATCTAGCACATACTTTCCCATTAGTTCTGAATCTAAACTTGGGGCAATCTTTCCATTCCCATTCTCCACTTACAACCGGGCAATTAAATTCATTCTTTTGGAGCATCTCTCTAAATGTCAAATCTATGTGGCCATCTTCAAACATCAGGCGGCACATTCCGCTCCCTGTAAGGTGGTCACACTTACTGACATATTCGTATGGATTTTCAACCCCCACTGGAGTTCCTCTCGGAGTAAGTTTCATAAACTATTCGAATAGTTTCATTTCAACAAGCATTTCTCTTCCTACTCTTCTCTTTATTTTATAAATATATTTACTTTTTACAACGCTTTCACTTCCAATTAGATTTTGAATGGTTGGATTTAAATACCTCCTTCTCTTCCAAGACAAATAGGGCAAAACCATGACCCGTGATCGATTTATTATGGGATTTATCTCAAAAAAATAATCCCCCCAAACACATAGACATCCTCGATACCACCCTTAGAGATGGAGAACAAGCCCCTGGTATAGCTCTCACATCTAAAGAAAAGGTTACCATAGCAGTTGCTCTAGATGACATCGGAGTCTCTATAATCGAAGCAGGAAGTGCTTGTACCGGCGATAGTGAAAGAGAAGCGATCAAACAAATTGTAAATCTAGACCTCGACGCTAAAATTACTAGTTTTGCACGCGGAATCCAAGGAGATATAGATCACGCTCTCGATTGCGGAGTAGATGGTGTGACATTAGTTGTCCCTTCTAGTGATCGTCATGTAACCGACAAGGTTAGAACTACTAGGGAAGATGTCATTTCTAATTCTGTAACTCTAATAGAATATGCAAAAGATCATGGAATCTGGCTAGAGCTATTAGGTGAGGATGGGAGTCGAGCAGACATAGATTTTCTTGAATCGTTAATGAGTGCTGGAATAGAAGCTGGAGCGGATCAAATATGCTGGGCAGATACGGTGGGGCATGCAAGTCCAGAACAAGCATATTATGCAGTTTCGAAACTATCCAAAATAGGTCCAACAAGCACTCATACTCATGATGATTTGGGACTCGCAGTTTCCAATGTTCTTGCAAGTATCTCAGGTGGGGCATCGATGGTACATGCAACTGTAAACGGTATAGGCGAAAGATCTGGAAATGTTGCTCTAGAAGAAGTTGCAATAGCATTGCACCATTGTTATGGGGTTCATACCGTAGATCTAAATAATCTGTATAAACTTGCACAGATTGTATCTCAAACAACTGGTGTACCTTTAGCTCCAAATAAAGCTGTGATCGGTGAAAACGCATTCACTCATGAAAGCGGAATTCACACCGATGGGACTTTAAAAGATGATAAAATGTATGAGCCATATTCTCCAGAATTAGTTGGTAGAGAAAGGCGTCTAGCAATAGGGAAACATGTTGGTAGGGCTGGGGCAAGAGCCGCTCTAGAAGAACATGGTCTCAAACCAACAGATAATCAAATTTCTACAATAGTTAATCGTATAAAAATACTTGCTGAACGCAACAAACGTGTAACAGATTCTGATTTATTGGCCATCGCAGATGATGTATGCGGAAATGCACGAGATAGGCGAATAGAATTAATAGATTTAACTGTTGTAAGCGGAGGCACAACCCCAACAGCTAGTGTACGATTAAAAATAAACGATGAAGAAAGATCTGCTTCTGGTATTGGTAGTGGGCCTGTAGATGCAGCAATAAATGCTGTAAGAGGTGCTCTAGATGATTCTCGTTTCAGGCTGGCTAGTTACCATGTAGATGCTCTAACTGGGGGAACCGATGCATTAGTCACAGTATATGTGGAAGTTTCCCGTGGAGATAGGTCTGTAAGCGTGTCCGCTAGCGATGCGGACATAACTAGAGCTAGTGTATCTGCTTTAATAGATGGTCTGGATCGGTTAATGTTTGAATAGGGGTGTTCACAGTGCCATCTGAAATAATCAAACCTATTTGGCAGAACTTACTATTTTAATCACATCTCCTTCTTTCAATTCATAATTTTCAGAAATTCTTCTATTGGATCGGGCGTCAATTGCATATATGTACCCATCACCTATTTCTGTGTGCACTTCATATGCCAGATCTTTGGGAGTAGACCCTCTTGACATTAAGTATGCATCTGGCAACACATTCTCCTTTGCATCAGTCCAATGTGTTTCATTTTCAACCGGAAACACAGTTATCTTATTCATGATGTCATATATCAACCTGTTTAGTGCCTGCTGAACACCAGTTCCACCATATTCTTCCATCATTTTCTCAATCAAAATCAACCCATTTTTCTGTTTTTCTGTTAACTCCTTCGTCACCTTGAAATTACTATCTCCTGGGTCGTAGCTAATAATATCTTTTTCTCTACCTTTTCTCAGTACCAATTCATATTCTGCGGTAACTAGACTTATGCCATTTTCTATACTTTTTAATCGTTCAATATTCTCCGTAGGTGCCAAATCTATTTTATTCGCCACTAATATCGTTGGCTTAGATATTTCTCTAATCTCCAGCGCTAGTTTTTTTATATCTGCTTCATCCCATTCATCTGGCATTTTAGGATATTCTATTTTCTTAAGACATGCCAAAACATCTTGGTACTTTATACCCAAACCTGATAGTATATCTGCAACTGATTTTTCTATCTTAAAATTAGGCGAACGTGACAATCTCTCAACAGAGTCCCATTTCTTTTCTATAACTCCAGCAAGCCATAAGTCAATTTCTTCTTTAATAAACTTAGATTCTTCTACTGGATCATAGGTTCCTATGGCAACAACTTCGCCTTCTTCATTAGTCCCTCCTGAGCTATCGATTATATTTATTATCGCATTAGCATTCATCAATTCATCAAGAAACTGATTCCCAAGACCTCTGCCCTGGTGGGCCTTTGGAACTAGACCTGCTACATCAATCAACTCAATTGGTATGTACCGTTTACCTTCTATACATTGATCATTCTTACATCTATTCTCTTTCTCCATACATGGGCATTTAGACCTGACATAAGCAATACCGCGATTCGGTTCAATAGTTGTAAATGGATAATTGGCAATCCCTACATCTGATAATGTGGCGGATTTAAAAAAAGTCGATTTACCCGCATTTGGTTTTCCAGCCAAAGCAACAACAAGCATATATTTTAATCCAATTGTATTATTTTAACAGACTGACTTTATTCTTCTGGTTTATTCTCCAAAGATATAATTTTCATTCCCTCTTTAGCCCTTATTGTTCCCTCAACACGTGCACCTTCTTGTATCTCCAACCTTCCACACGAAACATCTCCTAAAATATGTGCCCCACTTCTTAGTAAAATATTG
The DNA here is from genome assembly GCA_963932585.1 of uncultured euryarchaeote. GTDB lineage: Archaea > Halobacteriota > Halobacteria > Halobacteriales > Hikarchaeaceae > Hikarchaeum. The sequence continues at coordinate 2,543 of CAWVSO010000049.1, read as the reverse complement.
CCTTCCCGGGTAGTCACATCCCCATGTATCCTTGTATCTCTACCTATAATTATGTCCTCTCTGACTCTTATACTGCCAAATAAATTTACATTTTCTCCAATATCTATATCTGCGGCACGAAAATTCCCACGAAGTCTACATTCATTTTTAATTATTACTGCAGTGGAAACTCTCCATATCTCATCAGATATCTGGCTCCCTCTAGGGATGATCAATGGATCAAACCCTTCTTCATCTACCTCGTCTTCAAGAATTTCTGACATCAAATTTTCTGCAGCTTCTTCCTCTCCTATGCGTAATAATTGTGTTAAATATATAAAAAGAAATATGATAGTTGGAATTGGATTTCTTATGTTTATCCATCCTTTTGCTTCAAATCCTTCATTTATGTGGACATCGTCTCCTATATCTAAATCTCCACCAACTGCTAACTTACCCGAGATGTTAACTTTCTCTCCTAAATAAGCATTTTCCCCTACTATTACATTTCCTTCAATTTCGCACCAAATGTCAATTCTGCATTCTTCCTCAACTTCAATTCCATTTCCAATTCTAACCCTTTCACCCACAACTATGTTCTTAGCTCTGATGCCAAAATCAACATTACTCTGTCCGCCTATCATCACATCTCCAGATGTAACTAGATCTCTTTCTTCAGCAACTGTTCCTGCAGGAATTATTAGTACATCTAATATGTCTGCATCAACCGGCATGTACCATTTTATCTTTGATCAGTAATAAACCCCTATGCGCCACTCTCACATCCATCTATCTACGACATGTTTTTCATGACCTGAATAAAAACTACTTCATGAACGATTCTACAGATCCATCAAACGATCTTAGAATACACATAGCAGGCGAAATCGCTTTAAGCGATCACCCCGGTGAAACTCTTCGAAAGTGGCGTCATGAATTTGGTCTAAAACAGGTTGATCTATCTCATAAACTTGGAATATCTTCTTCAGTTTTATCTGATTATGAGGGCGGCAGGCGGCCAAATCCTGGGGTCAATTTCATCCAAAAAATTGTTAATGCAATGATGGATGCAGACGCATCAACAGGTGGAATTATAACCCAGCGATATGCATCCCTATCAGAGCCATTCTCATCTCACCCTTCAATTCTTTCTATACATGAATACACGTCTTCAATTCCGCTATCTGATTTTTATACTTCCATAGGTGGTCATGAAATAGTCCCTGGGCCTATGGATATAACTGGTTACACTGTCGTTGATAGCATTTTAGCAATCACTACACTTTCTGCAGATAATCTTTTTAAACTTTATGGACGGAGTACTAACAGAGCTATTATTTTCACTAATGTATCTCGTGGAGAATCTCCATTAGTTGCTATGCGTGTAGTTTCCCCCACACCTAGTGCAGTTATTCTTCATGGAATTTCAGCAGATCAGCTCTGGGAGCATGCACCAGCTCTAGCTTCTATAAGCGGATTCTCTCTAGGCATCACCAATTTGCCCATTAATACTCTATTAACTTCTCTCCAAAAAACACACTAAACTATTCTTCAGTCCTCAAAAATATCCTTAAATTAATCAGTTTTCAAGCAAATTCGTATGTTCTCTCCCCCATATCTCCAAAACCTGTAAATATAAATTCATTTTTAGCAACTGTAAAATCTTCTAATTCTATCTTTTTATTATAATTATGGACATCATGAACCTTTTCATATTCTTCGAATGACAACTCTTGTCTTCTACTCAAACATTCTTCTATATCTATCTTTTTTATTTTACTTTCCCAACCATTTCTGACAGTTTCCGAATGTATTTCAGCTTGAGCGCCACTCCCGTAAGAACCAATAAGTATTTTTTTGCCCGTTAGGTCTAATTTTTCCTTCAACGAATGAATTAAAACTGAAGCACGAGCAATATGAACTGATCCAGTATACCAATTACCAACTTTACTAGCTATATCCACAGAAGGTTCAATGGACCTGATATACCATTTTTTATACATCTCTGTATTCTCAAGCGATCTCATATACTCTTTGATCTCTTGTGTGTATTTTTCATAATCTTCAAAATTTCCTTGATCTGGCTTTGGACCTATTATTTCCTCTATATTTTCCTCTATTTGAGTTCCTCTAATCATATGCCTGTATCCTAAACTAGCTGCTTTTCTAACCATTCCTGGAAATGGAACGTGAAACGGAACAAACCTATAATCCTCTATTTCAAGATCCCTTTCATTTTTTCTCTCAAAATTCTCTAGAGCCTCTCTCATCAAAGATAAATAAACTTGAATTGATCTCTTCCCATCTACACTAGGAAATTGTTGATTTGGTTTAAGAAAATCAGTTTCATCCGCACTAGAATAACCCTGTTTTTTACTCAATTCTACAATAGATGGATTTTCAGAAATCAACATAGCAATTGCTCCTGCACCTTGAGTGGCTTCTCCTGGGTTTCCTCTCTCATATAAAGCGGTATCAGTAGCAATCACCAATGCAGATTTACCTTCGTTTCTACCTGAAAGAATCCAATTATGGGCATCATCTATGCACTGTGTTCCCGCTAT
>CAWVSO010000048.1:0-7163 GCA_963932585.1 uncultured euryarchaeote | reverse complement strand
GGATACATGACTTTGACGGGATGGAATTGGAGGACATTGTTTAGTATTCTTTTAAGAGTCCATAGTTTGGGCGATTATATCTTGTAAAATTGTAATTTCTTTTGTAGAATAGGATAAGTTTGTAGAACTAGTTGAGATGTCCAGGCGGTTTTTGTTTGTTGAATTGCCAATATTATAAACAGGCGCTATAGAACTAAATAAAGATTCGACCGCTTTGGGATCAGTTGATTCTACAAGAACTCGTCCAGGAGATTCATTGAACAAAGACCTAATTGTGTCATAGGGTTGAAGATTTACTGAAGCCCCCGTAGATTCTGAAACCATTTCAGATAGAGTGGTTGCCACACCGCCGTCTCCAACATCATGGATAGAAAGCGTCGAATCCATTTGAGTAAGTTCTACTATTTTTTTAAGATGGGGTAATGGATCTATGATTATAGAGTGGAAATCATCGTCGCCCCCATGTTCCTGCGAGTATACAGACCCGCCCAGAGAATCTTCGATGTCCCCAACTAGGAGGATTGACCCACTTCCAGAAAAGGTATTAGAAGGTATTGAAAATTCCGAACTTGTTTTTCCGATCATCATAACAGTGGGAGTTGGCGGTATCGAACCATTGACCGAATCATTATACAGAGAAACATTCCCCCCAACAACAGGTAGTTTGAGTTTGGCACATATATCTACAATTCCGTTAACAATGTTTTCGAATCCATAGAAAACCTCGGGCGTTTCTGGATTTCCCGCATTAAGACAATCTACCATGGCAAGTGGGAGTGCCGCTACTGTGGCTAAATCTGTTGCTGCGTCAAGAACTATTGACTGAGAACCCATATAAGGATCTATAGAAGTCCAGCGAGGATTGCTTCCTGTTGAAATTGCTAAATTTAAAATGGACCCGGGGAGAGACATAACAGCTGCATTAGATCCAGAAGAATGTATGCTCCTAGCCCCCACATGCCGATCATATTGTTGGTAAATCCAGGATTTTGAAGCTGAATTTGGATTTGAAAGTACGTTTTCGAATGAAGTTTTAATATCTTTATTTAATGGTTTTTCATAGGAGACAAAAGGTTGACATAGAGATGACTGAATATAAGATGGGGCACCATCCAAAATCAATGATGTGGGTACATCAACAACTACATCCCCATGAAATTTACAAATATAATTCCCACTTGTTACATTCCCAATTACAGAATAGTCTAGATCGTATTTTTTTACAACCTGCTTAAATGAATCTATGTTTTTCGCAGAGACTTCATAGCACATTCGTTCTTGAGACTCTGCTAATAAAATTTCAATTGGGCCCATATTAGCTTCTCTTGTATGGACGTTTGAAAGTTCTATTACCGCTCCAAACCCAGATTTTCCAACCATTTCACTAGTTGCACCACCTAGTCCTGCTGCCCCAAGGTCTCTGGCTGCAGAGACCAGACCTTTGGAGATCAGATCGTAGTTCATTTCAATTAGCAGTTTTTCAATGAAAGGGTCGCCTACTTGAACTGCAGATCTACTATCAGTTTCTGCTGTTTCACTCAAATCTTCTGACGCGAAACTTGCCCCTCCAAGACCATCTTTTCCAGTTGAACTGCCCACTAGAACTAAATAATTACCAGATGTTTTTGCTGCTGCTGTTGTGAGTTGGTTTGGTGTCAATATACCGACGCATCCAACATTCACTAGAGGATTTCCGCTATATTTGGGATGGAAATCTACACTCCCTGCTATGGTTGGAACCCCAATTGCATTTCCATAAGAACTGATTCCGTTGACAACCCCTTCGAGAAGATATCTAGTATGTTCTTCAGAGAATTTCCCAAAATAAAGATTGTTTGTGAGAGCTATGGGATATGCACCCATAGAGATAACATCGCGTACAATTCCACCAACGCCTGTTGCTGCACCATCATATGGAGCAACAAAAGAAGGATGGTTGTGACTTTCAATGCCTATTGCAACATATAGATTTTTTGTTATTTCTATTACTGCAGCGTCGTCTCCAGGCCCCACAACTACATGAGGATAATTTGAATCAAATTTTGAAAGCAAGGATTTAGAAGACCTATAAGAGCAATGTTCACTCCATAAATTTTCAAATAAAGCCACTTCTACAGATGTAGGATCTCGGCCGAGTTCCATGGAAATTATTTTTGAGTCAGAGGGAGTGAGACTCATTCAAATAAAAAAAGGAGAGGAGAGGATAAAGATATTTTTATGTGGGATTGTTTTAGTGCGAAGAAAGTTTTTAGAGAAGAGATGATCGTGGAGCTTTTAAAGGAGGAGCATAATTTGCAGATCGAAAAAAGAAGATTTGGAAAAATATGTTTATGAAAATTGACCTTCACACCCATTCTTATCTGTCATTTGATGGGAAAGATTCAGTTGATGCATTGTTGAAAATGGCACAAAAGAATGGTTTGGATGGCCTTGCCATTACAGATCATGATGAAATAGAAGCCAGCTTAGAAGCTGAAACTAAAGCCTCTGAATATGGGATCTTGGCGATTCCTGGAACAGAAGTAACTAGCGCTGTTGGCCACGTTCTAGCGATAGGGGTCAGAGAATGCATTGAACCCGGACTCTCATTTCAAGAAACAATTGATCAAATTCACAAAATGGATGGGATTGCAGTAGTTCCCCATCCATTTCAAAAAATAAGGAACGGAGTGGGTATGAAAATACCAAGAAACGTATTGTCTAAAGCAGATGCTATTGAGATATATAATTCTAGATTATTTACAGGAAGAGGAAATAGAAATGCGAGAAAATTTGCAGAGGAGTATAACCTCCCAGTTACAGCTGGTTCGGATGCACATATTGCAAGTATGGTTGGCAGAGCAGGGATCAGAATTGAAACAGAGGAGAACACAGTTGAAGGAGTTATAGATGCCATACGAAACGGGAAAACTGAAGTATGGGGGCGTAGAACACCACGGAGCATTAGTTTTTTTCAGGCTTCTGCTGGTGTTGGGCGAAAAATTAAGAACAGAGTGAAAAAAATAAAATATTGAAGAAGGCGAAAGGCTTACCATTAATCGAAAATACTAGAGCGTATGGTGCGAAAAATCCAGGTTGGTTCTGAAGAAGTTAGACGCATTTCAGAATTGGCCAAGATTAATGTAGAGGATGAAAAGGAATTGGAGATATTTGCCAAACAATTTGAACAGATTATTAGCTATTTTGAGATTATAGAAACAGTTCCAGAATTTGAAAGTGAAAATGATATAAAAAATGTATTGCGTCAAGATGAGATAGAGAATTCATTGTCGAAAGAAGAGATTTTTTTAAATTTAAAGAGTGGCGATGATAAAGGGTATTTTAAAGGTCCTAAAATAAGATGAAGGATAATAATATATTCATAACAGAGACCCATTTGGAAGGAGAAAGCGGTGGCGAATTGGAAGGATTTACAGTTGCCATTAAAGACAATATATCTACAAAAAACATACGTACGACGTGTGGTTCTGCTATGTTGAAAGACTACATCCCCCCATATGATGCCACAGTTGTAGAGAAATTGAAATCTGCGGGTGCAACTATAGTGGGCAAAGCTAATATGGATGAATTTGGCATGGGCACTACTACTGAGACTTCTTACTTCGGGCCTACAATAAACCCGTATGACGATACCAGAGTTGCAGGAGGATCGTCTGGAGGGTCTGCTGCTGCAGTTTCATTGGGAAATGCCAGATTAAGTCTTGGAACAGATACAGGAGGGTCTATTAGGTGTCCTGCTGCATTCTGTGGAGTTGTTGGAATAAAACCTACTTATGGTTTAGTTTCTCGTTATGGCCTGATAGCATATGCTAATTCGTTGGAACAGATTGGACCCATGGCTAGAACTGTGGAAGACGCATCTATGTTGTTGGATGTTATAGCAGGAGGGGATGAGAAGGATCCGACTGCGTCGAGGGATGAAAACGAAGAAAAGTATGTAGATTTCGTGGGTAGAGATGTGAAAGGAATGACAATAGGAGTCCCCTCCGAGCTGGTTGGAGAGAATGTTGAGAAAAAAGTACAGACATCTTTTGAAGAGTCTATGAGAGATATGGAATCTAAAGGATGCATAATTGAAGAAATAACACTCCCATCTCTTGAAAAGGCTGTTGCTGCATATTATATTATTGCAATGTCCGAAGCATCATCTAATTTGGCTAGGTATGACGGTGTCAGATATGGGCTATCAGGAGGATTTGATAAAGGTTGGAATCAAACATTTGCCAAATCTAGAGAGGTTGGTTTTGGGAGAGAAGTCAAGAGGAGGGTTTTATTAGGAACATACGCCCTTTCTGCAGGTTATCATAACAGATACTATTCCAAGGCCCAGAGTGCGAGAGCATGGATAAGAAAAGAGTTTGATAATGCATTTAAAAAAGTTGAAATTATTGCATCGCCTACTATGCCAGTACTTCCGTTCAAGTTGAATTCTAGTGGGAATGATCCTCTTAAAATGTATCTTTCCGATTCGAATACAGTTCCTGTGAATCTAGCAGGTCTGCCTGCAATTTCAATTCCATCCAAGGGAGATATTAAGAAAGGACCTGTTGGGATTCAATTTATAGCACCTAGATTTGAAGAAGGGAGATTGATACGAGTGGGCAGTGCTCTTGAGATGAGATAGAAAATATAGAATAAAATAATTTGATTAAGAGTCTTCGGCGGGAAGATTTAGAATCCATTCTGTAAAATATTCAGAATTTGAGCCTGCATCGGGGTGAGATAGAAATGGAGAAATGGTAGAACCAGCCATTAAAAGTGAATAATCAATAGGGAGTTTGAGGGATGTCAGAGATGAAGTTTTTCTCCCTTCAAATGTTGCGGGTTCTTTGTGTATAAAACCAAGTTCAGTTAGCTTAGATGCTATTTTTCCACATTTTGCAGATGTTAATTCGAGATTTTTGTGAAGTGAACTTTGGTAAGCCAATTTGGAAGCATATATGAAATTGAGTACTGTTTTCTCATCTTCACTTAGATCTGAAAATTCCTGGTAAGTAGCCATATAAAGAAAAATGTAGGTGAAAGGACTTAGTTGTTATGATAGTATTAAATAACATCATTTAAATCGAATTTTGAACGGTTGAAAGTTCCGGACACAGTTCGAGGGATTGAATCTACAAAATAAATTGATTTGGGTATTTTGTATCCAGCTATCTTTTTTTTACAGAAAGTGAGCAGAATTTCTTCAGATAGAAAAGAATCATTTTTTACTGCCACTGCTATGACTTTCTCGCCCCAATGGACATCTATTTCTCCGAAAACTGCTACATCTTGAATTCCTGGGTGGCTATGTAAAATATTTTCTACTTCGAGAGGATATACATTTTCCCCACCGGTTATGATTTTGTTGTTTTTACGGCCGACGACCCATAAAAAATCGTTTTTTAAATAGCCGATATCGCCCGTGTGAAAAATATTTGTGCGAGTGGGCAGAGTATCAAAAACTTCTTGTTCCCCGTAATACCCCCTATGCACCATCGGGCCAGATACGACTATCTCCCCCGGGGAACCATCCGATAGTTTATGCCCACTATCGCCTACAATGGATATATTTAATAGAGGTAATGCACGACCAACTGTGCCAGGATTTTCAAGTGCGTCTTTGGGAGTTGCGGTTGCTATTTGAGAAGTTACTTCAGTTGCACCATAGGTTGGGTAGACATGCAGACCTAGTTCTTGACATTTAGAGATTAAATTTTTTGGTGCAGCATCTCCGCCTAGTAATATAAATCTTAAACTAGAGAGGTCTATTTGTAGATCAATTATTTTATTCAATAAAGTAGGTATGAGTGAAATGCAGGTTATTTTGTTTTGTTTCAGGGAAGATTGTAATTGTTTTGGAGAAGGGGAATCCATAGATGCGACCATATTTCCACATACCAATGATCTGAAAATGGGAGAAATCCCACCCATATGATTCAAAGGTAGGTAAAGACTCCAAATATCTTTGTTGTCGTTATTGAGTCTCAATGAAGATGCCATGGCACTATATATTAAATTGGCATAGGTTGTTTGAACTGCTTTGGGAAATGGACTAGAGGTTCCAGAGGTGAAAAATAAAAAACAAGTGTCATTCATATTTTTTTTATAAAGTACTGGGTTAAATTTAGTTATAGATGTCTGTGAGATCGTATTAAAATGTGTAATTGGTATCCCAAGATCCAAGTGATCGATTAAAGGAGATTTTTGAAAAAATATACGCCCTATGTTTGCTATTTTAATAAAAATGGAAAGTTCATCGGGAGAAGATTTATTGAAAAGTGGAATGCATATTGCCCCTATTCTAAGCATTGAGTGAATCGTCACTACAGAAGATGCAGAAGTGTCCAAAACTAACCCCACCCTGTCGCCGGGTTTAATTCCTTCTTGAAGTAATGCCAAAGAAAATTTATCTACTTCGTTGTTTAGTTCTGAAAAGTTCAAGAGTTTATTAGTGGAAGTATCTAGGAGGGCAGGGAGATTTGGCGTTGAATTGGAACGGTAATGTAAAAAATCAGTCATTATTCTACCAGATCGTTAGTTGCTCCAATTCCAGGATTTTGAGGGACTTTGATATTGCCATTAGATATGGGAGCAGGATCTATTGAGAGATCGTTTTTGATTAAATGCGCAGTTGCTATCCCACAAGGTTTTAGTGGAGAGAGGCTGGCGGCGAGATGCACGGCTGCGGTTCTGGCAATAACAGAATCTATAGTTGTGGTGATAATTGGTTCGATTCCAAGTGATCTTGCATATTGTGCTAGATCATACGCACGATCAACGCCTCCAAGAACCATTGGCTTAAGTATGACATAATCGGCAGCATTCATGTTATAAATATCATCTAAAGAGTTTGAAATCAAAGATTCATCTAAACATATATTAATCGGGCTATTTCTAAGTTGAGAATGTCCTTTTAAATCGTCTCTTTTCAATGGTTGCTCTATGTAGTCTAGATCTATTTTTTCAAGTTTTTTAAAAGCAATTTGTGCTTGTTTTAATGACCATGCCCCATTAACATCGGCCCTAAGTTCGATATCGGGACCAACTGCGTTTCTGACAGAAAATAGACGTTGTAAGTCTTCTTTTAGTGGCCTGTTGCCAACTTTTATTTTTAAAGAAGAGATGCCAGTTTCTACTGCAGATATGCACTGATTCACTATAGATGTGAGTGAAGAATCCCC
>CAWVSO010000047.1:0-7511 GCA_963932585.1 uncultured euryarchaeote | reverse complement strand
TTCATATCAAGTAGATGGAAAATTACCCGTTGCTCCTTCTGCAATACCTGCAACATCTGATTTTGGATCAAGGAAGTGTCCTATCTCTTCAATAGAACTTACTCCCGGAAGCATGCCTCTTGCATGAGGAATTTCTTCAATTATTAAATCGATGGCATCTGGATCATCGCCTTCTACCATGACATAACTTGTAATTGAATCCGGAGCAAGAATCGTGTGGATCGAAGGGTGCTCTTTTCTCGCTATCATATCTGATACCGCCTGTTCTTGATTTGCTGTTGTTTTAATGGCATACACTGACAATTTTATCACCTTGGGAGGAATTTCATTATTCCAAATATTAAGAATCCTATACTACCTACGATTAAAATACCAATCCCTGCAATTTTTGAAATTTGCAAGAATTCTTCTCGCGTAGGGACGCTTGAAAGTTTCATCAAGCGCAAATACGAGGTTAAATCACGTGGAACATCCATACTTTTGTATTCTCCTATAGTTTATATTCTTCATTCTACGTAATCTATTTTTCCAATTCTACTTTCCTCTTTCTCTCTAGCCGCGTCTAAACGACCAGATATCTGAGGAGAACGAACTCCTGTAACAACTATCATAGTTCTAATTCTACCTTCTAATTCTTCATCAACAGATGTCCCCCATATAATCCTGGCATCTGGGTCAATTCTTTCATAAATTTCTTCAACCACTCCTTCTGCTTCTTCAATCGACATATCTGGCCCCCCAGTAACATTTACCAAGGCAGCATTAGCTGTTGATATGTCCACATCTAACATTGGAGATTTAAGTGCTTCTTTCACAGAATCTTTTGCTCGATTTTCTGAGTCTGATTCACCCAATCCTATCATGGCAACGCCACCTCTTTCCATAACCGTCCTAACATCTGCAAAATCTAAATTAACCAACCCTGGCTTAGTGATCAATTCTGTTATGCCTTTCACCGACCGCATAAGGGCTCTATCTGCCGCTTTAAACGCTTCTTTAATAGGTAATTTTCCCACGACTTCCAAAAGTCTGTCATTGGGCACTACTATAACTGTATCTGCAACTTCTCTTAGTTTCTCCAACCCCGCTTCTGCATTTATTCGGCGAACTTCTCCTTCTGCAGTAAACGGAGTCGTTACAATCGCAATCGTAAGTGCACCCAAATCTCTAGCAGCTTTAGCTACTACCGGTGCGGATCCTGTTCCGGTGCCTCCCCCCAAACCAGCAGTCACGAAAACCATGTCAGATCCTTTCATTACATCAATAATTTCTGATTTACTTTCTAAAGCTGATTCTTCTCCAATCTGTGGCAATGACCCAGCACCTCTGCCTTTAGTTCGATTCCTTCCCATCAGTATTTTTATATCGGCTTTGATTTTTACTAGGTGCTGAACGTCTGTATTTGCCGCTATTAAATTAGCCCCATGAATACCTTCTTCAACCATTCTATTGATTGTGTTATTCCCGCCACCACCACATCCAAACACTGTAATGTTCGTCTGTAATTCCTCCAATATCTCGAGAAGTTGTTCATCTGTCATCAATCCATCTTGAGCTGGCAGATCACTTCCTCCTAGACTAGCATTCTCTTCGGCCTGCTCAACCACACTCGCATTCTCTTCGGCCTGCTCAACCCCATCATAAAAGTCCATATAACCCTATCTTTGTTTGCTGAAGATTATTAGTGTTGCCTTTAACGACCTTAATTTTGTTATTTTCTAACGCCAATACATTTCTTTTCTTATTAATTAACTTTTGATCCAAATGCTGTATATTTTAATCTTTTCTGTAAAAACATCTTCTGCTCTAATCAATCTATTTCCCATTTTAACAGACTCTCCCGATGCCAATTTTCCAAATTCAAGACCATTTTCTATTCCAAGTCCCCTGGCCTTTTCTGAATCGAACACTGTTTCTTTTACAATAATCTTATTTTCTTCACATTTTACTGATTTATATTTCAGTCCTAGTATCTTGCAGAATTCATCTATTATTATCTCTTGTACTTCTTTAGATTCTACAGCAATTTTCCCAGAAACAATACTGCCATTTTGAATAGTCTCGAAAGCGATCGTGTTATCAACCATAATTCTAACCACTCTTTCACAATCCACCACCTGAACGTCTAATAGAAGATCTTTATTCATTTCTATAATCTCTATCTGGTCAGACCTAACTGATCCAAAACGTAATCCATTTTCAATTGTCATCATGGCATTTTCAATCCGAGAAACAAACTCAAGATTTATGCCACTTGTTTCTCTAATCCATTTTTCATTTACAACTTCATATCCCATATTTTCTATGGTGTTCACCAAATCTAAATCTCTGTTAACCACCAACGCCAACTTAGCACAGCTTTTCTCAAATATTTTTTTTATTATCTCTTTATCGCCACTATCTATTGACTCTAAACACCAGTCGGCCGCAACATGACCAATTGACCAATCTGTCTGTTTAATGATTCTTTCAAACCTAGGCAAGTAATGTCCTCCTCCAAATCCCACTATTGTTTTTTCACAAAAAGGAGCAACCCCTTCAATTTCAAGCACGGCGCATGCAATAGCATTAGCAGCTTCAACATTCCCCCATTCCTTCTCCGAACTACCTAATTCTACAAACATCGAGGGGATTGTAATGTCTGAAGGTCCATGATGTGTACATTCTATTCCAACTTCATAGCCCACGGGGGCATATTTTTCAAGGGCATTGATAATAGCTTTATGGGCATTTGGACATGCCATAGACAACTCTCTTTTCAATCCTCCAAAATCTGCAGCTCCAAAGTTACCTGTGTAGTGGGCAGTCAATATCGCCCCCGTTCCTCCAACATGTCTCGAAACAAACACAATACATTTTGCTCTATCAAAAACTTCTTCAACATTTTCAAGCTGTATGTGGAGTTTATCAAATTCTCTTAGTTCAAACCCTTCTATACAATAATACGTTCCTCCACCATCCGAATCCAATCGGGTGGGGTCATTCTTTTGTACCCACTCTCTCATCTCTAACATTTCTCCACCAATAAGGGCAGAAACATGATCCAATCGACTCACAACAATACCTATCACATTACTTTGTGGGACTTTCCCCAAATAAAAATCAACCGATGACCCAAACACCTAAAAACAATAACCCATAGTATAAAGCAATCTTTTAGTAACTAGTCTAACAATTTAAAAACATGAGTGAATTTTTTTCTATCTCGACCAACTTGTTAAATATATCCATTTTTACACTTGCTTTTGCAGCTCTCCTCCTTGGTGCTACTATATTCACTAATGGAATTGAATGGCTAGGGCATAAAACTGGTATGTCTGAGAGTGCAACTGGGAGCATTCTAGCAGCAGTAGGAACTGCCCTCCCCGAAACAATGATACCTGTCATTGCTATCTACACCGTATGGGTAACTGGTGGAGCTAGTTCTGCAGAAGATGTCGGAGTAGGGGCCATTCTGGGTGCACCTTTCATGTTAGCAACAATAGCAATGTTTCTCATTGGGTGCAGTCTAATCTTTTTCAAATCTCGAAGATCTTCTGGAGCACAATTAAAAATATATTCTCCCGCGACATTGACTGATCTTTCATTTTTCATAATCGCATATACTCTAGCTCTAATCGCAGCAATCGTTCCGTGGAGAACTTTGTCAATCGTAATAGCCTTCACTTTATTGGTCCTATATGCTGTTTATATTCGACGCACCTTACGAAGTGGGGTGGACATAGAGGCAGAATCTTTGGATGATCTCTATTTAGGCAAGGTGTGTGACCGCACAATAGGTCGGATCTCATCTCTCAATATCTCTGACCAAAGCGGTAATCCCCATACCATTTTGGTATCTCTCCAATCACTACTTGCTCTTGGAATAATTATTTTAGGGGCGCATATGTTCATCGACGCGGTAGAATGGCTTTCTTCTGATGTACTCAGTCTCCCAATTGCAGTAATAGCTCTTTTATTGGCTCCTTTGGCAACTGAGCTCCCTGAAAAAATGAATAGCGTAATCTGGATTTCAAAAGGCAAGGACGTATTGGCCCTAGGAAACATAACTGGGGCATTGGTATTCCAATCAACCATTCCTGTAGTTTTAGGTATTCTTTTCACTTCTTGGAATTTATCCTTTGACTGGGGGACAGTTGGGTTTCTAAATGCACTCTCTGCAATCTTAGCAATTGCTGGAACCTCTCTACTTTATGTACGTGTTAAATATTCTAAAGATGGGATGCTGGATCGTATTCCATTCTTAATCGGGGGAATTTTATATCTTTTATTCATCCTTATTTTAATCTATCATCTGATGTATTTTGATCTATCCACCATCAGCCACTGAAGAAACTTATGTATTTTGAAGCCCGTACTTAATTTATAATGCACATTTTCGGTATATTGGGAAATCCTGTGGGGCATTCATTATCTCCTTGTATGCATCAAGCTGCATATTCTCATCTCGAAATGGATGCCAAATATATCACAATAGAACCTGACCCGCTTGATCTAGAAAAAACCATCAAAACTGCTTCTCAAAATGGAATTTCTGGGCTTAATGTAACCATTCCATTCAAACAAGATGTTTTGCCATATGTTCAGGCAGACAAACTAGCAAAACGAATAGGCGCAGTTAATACAATTGATTTTTCCAGAAAAAAACCAATCGGGTATAACACCGATATTGGAGGTGCGCGTAGATCTTTTGAGCATCATGGAGTCAATCTATCTGGGACAAACTCTATTGTTATTGGTTCAGGTGGGGCTGGAAGGGCTTTATCTTTCATGTTATCTGATGCAGGGTCTAATGTTTCAATTGTAAACCGAACTGAATACAAAGCGCACGAACTATCTAAATCTGTACCGTCTTCAACTGGACATGGATTTTCTGAATTAACCAACCTCCTCCCCGAATCCGATATTCTTGTAAATGCGACTAGCGTTGGAATGAAAACTGATGTCTCCCCTGTGCCTATTGATTCTCTCAGATCAGATATGGTTATAATGGACGCTGTTTATCGGCCTATAGAGACCCAATTGCTAAAGGACGCCAAAGAAGCTGGTTCAACTACTATTGATGGGGCTTGGATGCTTTTATACCAAGGGGCAGAATCATTTGAAATCTGGACTGGAAAAAAAGCCCCGGTAGATGTGATGAATAATGCAATAAGATCAAATTTGTGACTTTATCAATCTAATCTTTCCGGAAACATCTTTACTGGTGGAAACAAATTAGATCATTATGAGTATTTGGTCAAAGATATTCGGAAAGGGGTCTTCTTCTTCAAAAGAAACTAGTCCTTCCTCTGAAAGTGCAGAATTAACAACTATTTCTGGTATCGGTCCAGGATTCGCAAAAAAATTAAAAAGTTCAAAAATAAAGACCGTATCTGAACTCGCAGCAGCAGACCCTTCTGAAGTATCTTCTTCAGCAGGCGTTTCAGAAGAAAGGGCGAAAAACTGGATAAAACTAGCTAAAAAAGCATAAAGATGCACAATTAATTTTTATTCAAGTAACAGCTTTTAACTTCGGTATTATTTAGTAAATAGTGGAATCTATTATTCCTGAACTTGAGGTATATACCAATAAACAGAATTATTTATCTGTTGCAGATAATTCTCCCCTCGGTTCTCGTATCCCAGTCGAAGTTAGAACTATAGTGCCTGATCCATTCGAAGCCTATTGCAACGCAAGAATTGGTTCTGAAAGTTTTTATTTAGAAACCACTGGGTCTGTATCTGGATGGGGATATTTCGGAATAAAACCAACTGAATTCCTCGAAATTTCGCCATTAAATGAGGATCCTCCGTACCACTCCTTAAAACGTATTTCAGATTTTATCTCAAAGGAAAATTTAATCCGTAATGGGTGTGATTCGCCATACCCTTGTGGCGCAGTTGGGTGGCTGTCTTATGAACTTTCGCAAGAAATAGAGGACATTCCTTCAGTTTCCAATAATTCATTTTCATACCCGGTATTACAACTTGGACTCTACGATTGCATAGTCTCATGGGTGGAACCTAGGACCGAAACTACCACTCTGCGAATAACTTCTTGTCCAAAGCTCGGCAATCCCGAAAAAACATTCACACTTGCTCTAGAAAATGCTCTTGATATGGCAAAATCTTTCCAAAAATCCCCTGTAACATATACTCACACAGTACCTGATTCTTCTGCCTCGAATTTTCAAAGTGATTGCGGGCGCGAAACCTTCTGCAAACGTGTTCAGAAAATAAAAGATTATATCTATGACGGCGACACTTTTCAAGTTAATCTTGCTCACAAACTAATTATGAAATCTGATCTCCATCCTATCAATCTTTTCAGAGTTCTAAGGGGTATCAATCCAGCTCCGTACTCTGCATTATTGGAATTTCCATCTATTGATTTAATTGGTTCAAGCCCAGAGTTACTCTTCCGCAGTAATAATGACACTATAGTGGCAGAACCCATTGCAGGAACCCGGCCTAGGGGGTCAAACAACTCTCAAGATTTAATTTTCGAACATGAACTTCTTGACAATAAAAAAGAACGAGCCGAACATGCTATGCTTGTTGATCTTTGCAGAAATGATTTGGGAAAAGTTTCTAACTATGGAACGGTCAACGTAAAAGAATACTGCCGCGTCGATAGATATTCGTCTGTGATGCATCTAGTATCTTCTGTACAAGGTGATAAAAAACCTAATGTCTCTGTATCAGATATGATAGAAGCTATTTTTCCAGGAGGGACAATTACGGGAGCACCCAAACCAAAAACTATGGAAATAATAAGCGAAATAGAAGATTCTCCTAGAGGGCCTTATACTGGAAGTGTTGGCATTTTTGGATTCGACAATCAAGTTACATTAAATATAATTATTAGAACATTTATTCATCAAAATGGAATATATCAACTCCCTGTAGGTGCTGGAATAGTCCACGACTCAATCCCCGAAAAAGAATACGAAGAAACACTCTCCAAGGCCGAAGCATTAATCAACTCCATGGATTCGGCATTATGCCATTCTCAAAAATCACCACAATGACTCGCCCATTCATCCTAACTATCGATAATTATGATTCTTTTTCATATAACCTAGTCCAGAGCATCGGATCAATGGCGGATGTAGAGGTTTTTAGAAACGATGCCATTGACATCAAAGATATTAAAAAATTAGATCCAGATGGGATACTAATCTCTCCTGGTCCTGGATTTCCAGAAGACGCTGGCATTTCAATGTCTATATTTTCAGATTTAACATATCCAACTCTCGGGGTGTGTCTAGGCCATCAAGCCCTTTGCGCAGCAAATGGAGTTCCTATAATTCACGCACCGTCTGTTGTCCATGGAAAACATTCGCATATCATTCACGATGGTTCTGGAGTCTTGACCAATATATGCAGCCCATTTATAGCCGGAAGATACCACTCTTTAATCGCAGACCAAAACAGCATTTCTCTTCCTTTAGTACCAACCGCTTGGACGACCGATTCGCCTGCCATGGTCATGGGAGTTCGGCACGTAGAAAAACCCCATGAAGGCG
>CAWVSO010000046.1:0-7524 GCA_963932585.1 uncultured euryarchaeote | reverse complement strand
AAGTTCCCATTTCTTCATTAATCATATCAACTACTTCATTAAAACTAACTGGCATCCCAGTTCCCATATTATAAACTCCTGAAAGTTTGTTTTCTGCAACAGCTTCTGCCCCTCTTACAATATCATCCACATGGGTGAAATCTCGTGTCTGTGTTCCATCTCCATAAATAACTGGTTCAATCTCATTAGCAATATCTTCTGCAAATTGAGCAATTACATTTGCATATTTTCCCTTATGCAATTCACTACCTCCATAGCCTTGATAAACTGAGAAAAAACGTAATCCTGCTAAATTCATACCATGCTGATTGTGGAAATATTCTGCATACCTCTCACGTGCCAATTTGGATGCTTCATATCCTGTACTAGGCTCTACAAAAATATCTTCAGAAGTGGGATTTTTTCTACTGCCATATATCGACGAAGTAGATGCATAAATAACAGTATCGCATCCATCAATCAAACCTTGATTAACCACATTAACGAACCCCTCCACATTCACTCTGGCACCTAATGTAGGGTTCTCTTTATGCATTTGGTAGGACGATAGTGCCGCTAGATGAAAAATCACGTCTACATTTGTTGGTAAGTCTTCATCTAAAACATCTGCTTTTCTAAAATCTACAGATTTATCTAAATTTTCTGGAACTCCCAGGTATCCATTATCAATGGCTATTACTTCATTTCTGTCTGACAATTCATTTGCTAAATTTGATCCAATAAAACCTGCCCCACCTGTAACAAGAATGGTCAAACCTTCCATGCCTTTCACTCACCATGCTCAAGCATTAACATATCTATATATTCATTACCTAACAAAGCTAGAATACATCCTATAATGGGAAACAAATCTCCAAAAGTTAGTGTCAATTATCCTGCAAGCACTTCTTTCAATGAGTTCCGTTCCACAGTAAACCTAATTGAAAATCTGCACTATGATGGATTAACCGTTGCAGATCAATCTCTTCGCAGGAATACATATTCTTGGTCTGCATTTGCAGCACACAATACTAGTAACATATGGATTGGTCCTGCAGTAACAAATCCTTATTCTAGAAACCCTGGACTAACTGCAGCATCAATTGCAACCCTGGATGAGATATCTGGTGGACGGGCTATACTTGGAATGGGTCTTGGTGGTCATGGAGTGGGTCCTTTTGGCTATGATCAGAAACGATCTCTAGGTGCATGCAATGATTCCATATCTGCTATAAAAAATCTATTATCTGGAGAGAGTGTATCTCTAATCCGGGACGAATTCCAACTCCACCAAGCATCACTAGAATTCAAACCTGAAAGAAATAAAATTCCAATCTATGTGGGTGGGAGGGGCCCTATGTTATTATCTCTAGCTGGAAAAATTGCAGATGGAGTCTTCATTGGCGGGGGATTGTTATCTTCAAAAGGAATGGATTATGCAAAAGATAGAATTTCTATCGGTGCAAAATCAAACGGAAAATCCATAGACGAACTCGATCTTAGATGTTTCGCATCGGTCTCTATCGCATCAGAAGATGAAATAGCCCTTGATGGAGTCACAAGACACATAGCAACTCGGGTATCGAACCAAGCCAATTTGGAAGCTTTAGAGCGCGGAGGTGCATCTAGAAGCGATTTAGAACATGTTGTCAATCTAGATCTTGATTCTCTAACAACAAGGGAACTCAGGGATGAAGTTCCGCGTTCCATAATTGATCAATTTGTATTTTGTGGAACGCCTGAGCATTGTTCTGAACGATTTAATTCATTTTTCGATGCTGGAATAACTAATTTTACTATCGTAGCTAGAGTTAACAGTGAAAATAGCAGAATAAATGGATTAAAACTCTTTTCAGATTTAATCCTAGAACCATTTTTTCCTTAACTCTTGCATTTCTTAAATTACATTTCATTTGAATATGTGAACTGAACCCTCTCCAATTAAATTTTTTGAATGCATGGAGGCTGATTTATACATTTATCTTCAACGGATACTCTCTATAGTTCCATATCGTCTGACCATTTAGTTTAAATCGATCTGATTTCTATTCCTAACTTGTGGCAACTTTTTATCTCCCCATTGAACTAACTAATGTTCAAAAACAAATTCTAACTGCATTAATTAATCTATTTTCTGTATATGATATGTCTGACACAGAGAAATCTATCAAAGGGGATTTAATCGCAGCAGAAACTGGTAAAAATCAAGGTACTATTAGAAATCAAATGCAAAGTCTAAAAGCACTTCGTCTAGTGGAAAGTGTCCCGGGGCCCCAGGGGGGCTACAAACCAACATCCTTTGCATATGAGGCACTTGATATATCTCGTTTAGATTCTCCCGTGGACGTTCCATTTTATCATAATGGAATCATTTCTCCCGGAATTCTCACTCATGAAATAACGTTTACAAGCGTTAATCATCCTGATTTATGTAGGGCAAAAGTCCGTATACTTGGGCCCACTAGAAATTTCAAACAAAATGACCTAATTCGTATTGGACCCACTCCCCTCTGCAAACTTACTGTAGAAGGTGTGATCGAAGCAAAAGACGATTCTCATGGAATTTTAATTTTAGAAATAAAAACCATGTCCGCACAACCCAAATACATTAGCCCTTAAATAATGCGGTATAAATACTTATAGGCTGTAATCTTAGCGTTTATAATGGATGATCCGCGATCCCCCGAAGAAATCTTATTAGAAAGGGCAAAATCTTTCAACAAATTAGGGTATTTAGGTTTCACTGGATTTCTGGGTTTTTTAGGATTTATCAATACTGATTTTTTCTTAACATTTTCACTTTTCTTTTTATTCCTTCTAGGAAACCTCCGATCTTTCAAGTCTCCCTCTGGAAATAATTCAAGTTCACCAGACACAATAAAAAAATGGTTGGACGATAAGAAACAATAGGGACATTAAAATCCCAATTTCACAGTTTGAACCATATAATTTATTAATCTATTAACCCGTTTATGAAGTTGTGGTG
This sequence comes from uncultured euryarchaeote, assembly GCA_963932585.1. GTDB lineage: Archaea > Halobacteriota > Halobacteria > Halobacteriales > Hikarchaeaceae > Hikarchaeum. The sequence continues at coordinate 4,559 of CAWVSO010000046.1, read as the reverse complement.
ACTTACAATCCATTCAATCCAAATTCTTCTGATGCTATTCCCTCTCAGATAATTCTTCATGTTGATATGGATTGTTTCTTTGTTTCCTGCGAACGTCTTAGGGAGCCTAAATTAATCGGGAATCCTGTTATTGTTGGTATGGGTTATGTCCCTGGAATTTCAAGAGGTGCAGTTGCAACAGCTAGTTACGAAGCGAGGGATATGGGTGTTAAAAGTGCAATGACAATATCCAAATCCATTTCTTTAATTTCTGATAAAGACACCGATCCATCATCTGAGAAATCCGGATACTATCGCCCAGTAGATATCCAATTTTATAAAGAAATTTCTGATAGTTTTAGATCTGTATTGGATGAATTTTCAGACATAACAAGGCATATTGGAATTGATGAATCTTATCTTGATATCACCAACGAAACAAATTGGGAATCTGTATTAATTTTCTCGCAGAATATAAAAGAAACGATAGAAAAAACTATTGGATTGCCATCTAGTATTGGGGTGTCATCTTCAATGTGCGTTTCAAAAATAGCAAGTGCAATAAACAAACCAAGTGCCCTCGTAATAGTCGAGCCACAAAACACCAAAAAATTCCTTCAGGATTTGCCCATAGAACGTCTCCCTGGCATAGGCCCTGTAACTTCAAAATCCTTGCATTCAATGGGTATAAATACAATAGGCGAGTTATCAAAAACACCTGCCAGCGAGCTCAAATATAGGTATGGCTCTAAAGGCTTGCATCTGGCCAATATGGCCAATGGAACTGATAGAAAAAAAGTACTCCCCATGGGGCCAAAAAAAAGTATTTCTAGAGAATCATCCCTTGCGAAAATAACCATAAATCACGGCGAAAAAAAAGAAATAATAGAGAAACTATCTTTTGATATAGGTTCGAGTTTAGAATCTAGTAATACTCTCTTTCGAACAGTATCAATTAAGTTAATAGAGCCACCTTATAAAATTCACACCCGTGCAATTTCAATCCCAAACGCAACAAATGATGTTGATATCTTGAAAACCTCTGCTATTCGCCTATTGAATGAATTTCAAGAAACACCTGCACGAAAATTAGGGGTTCGAATTTCTAACCTAAGTTTCCAAGATGCAAACCAAACGAAACTTGAAAATTGGGATGCTTAATCCCTAAAATCTATTTATCCTACTACAGTTTACTCCAACAAACCTCTCAATGCCTTAGATGGGCTATTTGATTTTGCAATTCCACTAGCTAATAATATCCCTTTAGCTCCTAATCCAATCGCTGCTGAAACATCCTCTCCCGTTGAAATTCCTGCACCACATAAAACTGGTATATTTGGGTCAATTCTTTTAGCAGATTCAACTGCTTCTTTAACAATATCCGGTGCAGCCTTACTAACTGGGATTCCACTTCCAATTAACTCTGGAGGTTCAATAGCTACAAAATTAGGTCCCAACGTAGTAACTGCAGCAATCTGGTTTGGATTATTAGCACAAACCACTGTTTCCATTCCATTTTCAAATGCATCTCTGACACATTCATCAATTTCGGCAAGTAAAAGCCTCCTTTCAGAGTGATTCACTATGCTCCCTTTTATATCCATTCTAGATAATTCGTTCGCTGTGACTCTCCCTGTATTGGCATTTCCACTTATTGCATCTATATGTTGTGCCCACGTCTCAACCCCTGTTTCTGCAACATCTTTTAAATACATAGCTTGAGGTGCAACCGCAATTCTAACTCCAAATTCTTCAGAAACATCTTTTGCGATTCTAGCAATTTCAACCGAATCGCACACATATGTTTTCAGATTGATAAGGATAAACATGGACTCATTCAATCTTCCATCAAGTTATTCCTTGCGCTTCATTCCACATCAGATTCTAACAAATTAATCTTTAGATTCCTTTCTAGTTTTTTGCGAACCTTTTCATCCGGTAGCACTTCACCCCTCTCCAATTTCTTTATAAAACTAGCCTTTTCATTAATCTCACTTGCAAGTTCTCCTTGAGATATTCCTCTCAATTCTCTAGCCCTGCGTATTTTTTCATTAAATTCCATGTCCATCTCCCCAAGCCGGTGATATGTTTTTTTAGAAATTTTCTTCTTATCTGCTGATCTATCAATCCTGTCATTTGAATTGTATGTGCTGTATTTCGTTTTTTGTTTTTGGACCGGATTTGTATTCATCTCAACTCCAAATTTAGAACAATTCTGACACACATTAAGCTCTGCACCTTCTATCTTCGTTTTTTTAGGCGATACAACTTCAATCCCACACATTTCACACTGGACCATTTCTAGAATACCTCCCTTATCTGCATAGTCAATATAGATATGTTCCTCATTTCTTAAGCTACTCCCTCCTTCTCTCTCCACACACCAAAAAAGCGTTGCAATGCAGTCAAATGTCCCACAATTCCAATCACTACTAATAATAAAACAATCAGATTATATGGCCCTATTGGCCCTAAAATTTCATTAATTATTATGGCAATAAATATCAATATGAATCTATCTGCTCTGACCAATATTCCAGAATATGTTCTATCAAACCCAACAGCTTGAATCTGAGTCCCTACATATGAGGTCATAAACGCACCGGACATGGCCACAAAACCAATTAAATATTGTTCAATTCCAATTGCAAGGCCTCCTATTACCATCATATCTGAGTAACGATCTAATACATGGTCAATTAAATCCCCCTGGCTAGATTCTGTTTCTCTTCTCCTAGCCAATTCTCCATCAAGTAAGTCCATCACTCCACTAAAAAATATCAATGCGGCTCCTGCAACATACCATTTTTCACCAAAATAAAATGCCACCGCTGCCATCACTGCTATAAAGAAACCAATAAAACTAATCTGATTGGGTGTAATGTTTTTATGTTCTAATACATTAATTACTGGGCCAACTATTTTTTTGCTAAAAGGACGTAATTTTTCAAAAGTCATTTTTAAATCCTATGCTTCTCCCATTATTTTTAAAATTTAATTTTATATTTCTAGTTTTCATCAAATAAATATTCAATATACGAAACTATTCCTATATTTGGTGCGGAATCACCTAAAATCACCGCTTCTATCTCTTGAACTATTTCCTCTGGATTTTTGTCACTTCCTTCTATTTCATATACCTTTCCTTCTCCATGTATTTCAAGTGCCTCAAACAATATCACATCAAGTGCTTCAGCATCTACATTCTCTTTAATCGAGGACTTTGAGTGCACCTCTAAAATTTCATTTCTGCTTATCAATCTCCGTTCTAGTTCATCCGGACGACAACGCAGAATTATTACTTTATCTACCTCTAATAGGTGCGATATGTGGGACTCGATTATTATGTTGTCTCTCCCTTCAAACAAATCTCTCACCGAATCAACATCTGCAACCAAAGTTTGGCGATTTTCATCAAATCCTTTTTGGAACTTTTCATCCTTTATAATTTCATTTAAATGAATAATGTCCATCTTAGTTTCTATCATTTTAGAACAGGTAGTCTTCCCCGTTCCAGGAGTTCCTGTGATGGCAATTCTCATTTTATTATGTCATTTAACTCTTCTACTACTTTTCTAGTTTGTTCTTTGGTACCACAAGTTATTCTAATGCATTCAGGAATTCCAAACGAAGTACAATCTCTGACCATTATCCCTTTATTTTCTAAATGCCTAGACACTTCAGTTGCATTTCCAACTTCTACTAGAATAAAATTCCCTTGACTTTCCCATGTCTTTGATTTTATATTCTTCCTCATATAATTTCTCGCCCACATTGCCAATTCAACTGTTTCTTCCGTATGATCTAAATCTTCTAAAGCGGCGATTGCAGCATGACATGATAATTCACCAACTGCGAAAGGGGTATTTACATGGGCATAACACCACGACCATTCTTCTGGCACTATAGCATATCCAACGCGACAGCCTGCCAAACCATAGGCTTTCGAAAATGTACGGATAATCGCAATATCCTCTCTATCTTTCAATAATTTGGTAGCACTTCCATTTGTTGAATATTCTCCATATGCTTCATCAACAACAATTAATGAATTCTCATCAGTCTCTTCTGCTATTGTTTCAATTTCCTCAATAGAAATTTCTCCGCCAGTAGGATTGTGAGGACTAGTTAGATATATTATTCTTTGGCCATCATATTTCTCTAAAATATTTTTGGACGAAAATTTAAAATCATCTTCTTTTAAAATATCATATTCATTCACATACCCATGATGAAATATTGCACTCATGCCATAATATGCGAATCCTGGTTTAGGGACTAGGATGGAATCTTTTGGTTTAAGCATAGCTCTAGATATGTAATCTATGGCACCATCTCCTCCATTAGAAAGCCACACTTGTTCATCTTTTAATTTCCATTCTTCGGCAATTCTTTTTACTAATTCGCCATGAGAATTGTTTGGATATCTACTTACGCCTTTTATCTTCATTTTTATAGCAAATCAAACAACTTTAAAAGCACAAAGCTGTGTTGTGCCAACCTCTCCAAATGTCACAAATCATTCTAATTTTACAGTAATTTTAAATTTATGTGGTTATAAGATCCTAAATACGGATTAC